>NZ_DBMACV010000017.1:0-51393 GCF_057861905.1 Phocaeicola sp.
TTTCAAAATCATAAATTACCCAACTCTTTTTAAGTTATACATACTAAAAGACAGGCTTATCGTGGCTGTCGGAAGGAACGCCATTTTCTACTTCCGGCCAGCCATCCTTCCATTGTACCCGATCGAGCATCAACACTCTTCCTTCCGGATCGGACACTTTCACTGCATGGTAAAACAGCCAGTCCTGTCCCTTTTTATCAGTCACAATCTCCGAATTGTGTCCTGTTCCCACAAAATGATTACTTACCTTGATCAATATTTCATGTTGGTTGTCGAGCATCGACCTGCCCTCCTTATTCCAGTAAGGTCCCATCAACGACTCCGACCTTCCCACCACCGTGGTATAGGTACTCTTCAACCCCTCGCAACAACTGCCGATGGAAGCAAACAAATAATAATATTTCCCTTTCTTGCAGATATAAGTACCTTCGTAGGCATCGCCTGCCACCCGCAAGGGACGGGTATTTTCTTTCAGCATCAGACCGTCATCGGAAAGTTCCACGGCATAAATGCCATGAAAGCTTCCGAAAAACAAGTATTTCTTTCCCCCGTCTTCGATGTAAAAAGGATCAATACAATTTCTCACCCCAATTTCGTTGCTCCGGAAAAGCATTCCATGATCCTTGAAAGGTCCCTGAGGAGCATCGGCTATAGCAACTCCGATGCCACATGTCCATTCCCCACCCCATGTAGACATGGAATAATACAAAACATATTTCCCGTTGATCTGATTGATGTCGGGTGCCCAGATGCCTCCATCCGGCACGAAATCAGGGCGCGTACTATCAGTAAAAGCAGTCCCCTGAAAGCTCCAGTCCACCAGATTGGTCGAACGATATATCGGAAGATTATGAATATTCTCGGTAGCATAAAGCCAGAACGATCCGTCGTCAGCACGGATCACAGTCGGATCGGGCAAACTCTCGTCGATGACCGGGTTATGATACTGACCTTGCGCTATTCCCCCGCACGCCATAAAAGATAAGACGACAGATACCCATATTTTTGTTTTCATCATCATAAATTTATAATACACAAATCAACAGCATAAAAGAGAGAATCTCCCTCTTTTACACTGCTATATTGTCACTGTTAACAACTCTATTACAAAGATGCTGAAAAGAAGCGAATCTTATGCGAAAAATCTATTCAGAAAAAGATAAAATCTCACCAACTTTTCAGGAAAACATGCTCAGATTTTACTTTGAAAGCGATAGTCTCCGGAGCCCAACTCCACAACCCAATACTCTCCTGCACGCTTGATGCTGTGAGCCCTGACAGCTTCCGGCTTTTCAGGATGCAAAGCTACAGGAAGGTATACCGTAGCCGAGCAATTGGCAGGAATCGTCACTTCCCATGAAAACTCCTTTCCTGTCCGGCTCCAATGGCTGGCAATCTCGCCGGAAACCGACTGGTAGGAAGCCTTGACATACGACAGTCCGTCGGGGAAACAGGGCTTCATCTCGATGTGACGGAACCCGACAGACTCCTCGGCATTCTTGATGCCTGCCAGATTTTCGTAATACCAGATCAACAAGTCGCCCAATAGCATCACATGATTGGCTGAGTTCATATCGGGTGCGGCCGTATCTCCATTCCACAACTCCCAAATAGTAGTAGCTCCTTTTTCAATCATATATCCCCAACTGGGATAATCTGTGTTGGTCACAATTTTATACGCCAGGTCTTTCCGGCCATATTCCGTCAGTCCCCTCATCAAATGCTGTATGCCTACCACGCCGGCACTGACATGCCCCTTGCAGTCTTTTTCCGTTTTGTCGACTACATTCTGAAAGACACGCTGTTCGTATCCCTCCGGCACGAGTCCGTAACGAAGCGACAACAGGTTTCCCGTAACGGAGTTGTTGCCGTACTGAGCCGTTTCATAGTTGAAAAAGCGTTTGTTGTACGCCTTCTTCAACACTTCGGCATGTGTCCGGTAATTATCAACATCCTCCGGATGCCCTGTCAGGCGAGCAAACTCCATCATTTTATACAGCAATCCATAAAAGGTAGTACTTCCCAATATAGCTCCATCCGTCTTTCTCAGCGGATCTTGCGAATGAATCAGCTCGGGAGACTCGGGAGGCATGCACCAGTCACCCCATTCATCGCGTACCACCAGTCCGTCTTTCATGGAGTTTTGACAGATATACTCTACCCAGCGTTTCATGGAATCATAGTGCCTGATGATAGCCGTCGTATCTCCATAATGACGGTACAGCATTTCGGCAGCCAATATATACACCGAAGGCCATGTTACATCGCCAGAATAAATCGTCCAGAAACGAGGGGAAACAGCCGATACGACGCCGTCTTCACGCTGTGACTCTTCAATATCCTGCAACCACTTACGATACAGCAACGCATTGTCGAACATGAAACTCTCGCCCCAGCATCCGGTAGCACGGTCGCCCAGCCATCCGTGACGTTCGTCCCGCTGCGGACAGTCGGTAGGCATGTTATGATAATTTCCCCGGATACCCCAATAAGCATTCTTAAAAATCTGGTTGACGACAGCATTGGACGTCTCAAAATCGCCGGTACATTTCATCTTGTCGTACATCACCTCGCCTACAAAATCGTCCGTATCGGGACGTCCCTCTATACCATCTATTTCCACATACCGGAATCCATGATACACAAAAACAGGAGCCCACGAAAAGCGTCCATCGGCAGCAGGAGTAAACACATCGGTAGCCTGAGCCGTACGTAAATTGGCTACATACAAGGTACTGTCCGGATTTATAAGCTCGGCAAAACGCATAATCACTTTCTGTCCTTCCTTTCCCTGAAAAGAAGCATTCAGCCGACCTACCATGTTCTGTCCCATATCGATCAGGACCTTACCCGATGCCAGACGGGTAACAGATAACGGCCTCAGACGTTCCATGACGGCAACCGACGGGCACGGCTGAGCACGCAATCGCTTGCAGGGAACCGACATGATATCTGCGTTCTTCCAAGCAGCATCATTGTATCCGCTCACGTTCCATCCGGACAATTCTTTTCGCATATCATATTCTTCACCGTCGAACTCATTGTTGGCTACAATTGGTCCCTTCGATGTAACCTTCCAAGTCTCATCCGAAGCGATGATTTTTTGGGTACCATCGGCATACTCAATCACCAGCTGTGCCAGCAAACGAGGCAAGCCAAACCCTTCCATACCGCTTCCTCTTACCCAGAAGTAACGACCGTTTCCAAGAATCACCCCCAACGCATTGTCGCCTCCGTGTACCAACCTGGTCACGTCGTACGTATTGTAATATACGGTTTCGGAATAGAACGTAATAGAGGGAGTAAGCAAATCTTCGCTCACACATTTTCCGTTCAGGAAAGCCTGATAATATCCCAATCCACTGATATACAGCGTAGCACGACTGACATGAGAGGACGCCTGAAAATCTTTCCGCAAATACCTGGCAGCCAAACGGGTATGCAGTTCGGTCTGCGACTCACCCGGATTTGACATCGCATCTTCGCCAATCCATTTAGCCACCCAGTCTGTGTCATGCAGCAATCCCGTGGTAAACCGTTGAACAGCACTCCAATGACTCTCCCCACAATTGGTATGTACACGCACCCTCCAGTAATACTCCTTGCCCGACTGTAGAGGTGAGCCCTGATAGCCGACCTGCATGTGATCCGAAGAAACCAGTCCAGACTGCCACATCAGATTATTTCCCCGTTTCAGTCCCTGCAAATCGGTTCCCATCTGAATCTCATATCCAGTTTGCTGCACATCATTCATACCCGACTTCAGCTGCCATGAAAAATGAGGATCTTTCCGGTCTATTCCCAGCGGATTTTCCTGCATTTCAACCCGGGGAGAAACAACCGATACCTTCTGGGCAACACCTAAAGAAAAGCCGGAACACACAAACAACAACAATATTGGAAATTTCTTTTTCATAGTCATTACCAGATTTTAAAAAGATAACAAAAAATGCGCTCCATATAAAAACAGTCTGTATAAACTCTCCGGAGGTCATCTCCACAGCATTTATACAGACTCAACTGAGCATGCCGGTTATTTCACCAACATTTTATCCATCAGTACCTTCATCCAGTATCCGCCGATTACAGAGCGAGCACGGAATCCTACCCATTCTCCACTGTCGGTATGATGCCAGTCACTGATAGGTACACGCGATACCGTTTCATTGATGTATTTATACAGCGGATCGACAAACTGCTGGAAAGTTTCCATATCGGAAGCCATCGCAGCCGTCCACATAATCCAGTCGGATTTCGTATATTCCTTACGGCAATCCAAAGGCAAGCCAAACGCATTCTGCTTTGTCAGGTAATACTTAATCTCCTTATCGATAACACCCGGGAAAAGATTCAATCCCCACATCTTATCCCAGACCATGTTATATTTCTGGCTCCACGTATTTGCACGGTCGAATGCCAAACGATAATGATCATTTTCTCCCGCCATTTCCATCCATTTCTGAGCCATCTTCTTAGCCTTTGCTGCATACTCATCGGCCACTCTATCCAAGCCCAGCATCTTAGCCATCTCACTGTAACCGGCTACTCCCATAATCGCCTTGACAGAAAGATTGGCATTATGTGCCCAATGGCCGGCAAAATCGTCTGTACAGAGCTGGTTCTCCGGATCCTGACCGTACTGCACCAAGTAATCAGTCCAGATAGTCAATAAATCCCAATACTTTTTAGCATAGTTGGCATTACCTTCTACCTTTGCAATAGCAGCAGCCAAAATAACCATGTTACCGCCTTCTTCAATCGGCATGTCACCTCCGTAAACCTGTCCGTTGGCAATAGGATAAGTACCCAAATCGTGAGCCGGGAAAGGCTTGTTCCATCTGCCTGTAGCACTATACTCAAAGATACTGGTCATCATCGCTTTTTGCAGGTCCGGATTGTACACAAGGAACAACGGCGCAGAAGGGTAAGTCAAATCGACCGTGTTGACACAACCATTGCTATTGTTTTCTTTAGAAAAGAACAGCAAATTTCCGTCTTTATCGGTAAACAGCTTATGGGCAGCCATCACCTGACGATAAGAAGCCGCACAAATCTCGGCATATTTCCTTCCGCCAGCCTTTTCTGCATCTTTCATAATCATGGCATCAAAGTCACGGCAGCGTTCCATCACCTGCTGATAGTTCTGCTTGGCACGTTCGAAGGCATCATAAATAGAAACCTTTCCATCATGCTTCCAATAGGCCATCCGACGCTCGTACATATATTCCACCGAATAGACATCATCGTATCCGATCATCATAAAGCCACTCTTACCTGTAGAGGAGACATTTCCCAAATCGTCGGCATACGCCATGGCCGGCATATCGTCGGCATCACGTGTAACAATTTCACTTTGGCCAGGCAACAGTTCCCCCTTGTCGGCAAAGACAGCCTTCATATCGGTATAATCGCCCAGACTGACAGACGTATTGGCCCCATTATTACCAGCCAAATAAGCATATCCCCAGTCGATGCAAATCAAATCCCCCTTACGGGCTGTTATCGGCTGGTCAATGCTGCCTGCCTTCACATAACTGATGCCATTCTTTTTAATCATCTCCGCTTTGGTAGGCTGTGTCATTTCATTGATAGCCAGCTGCGGAGTTGTTTCGATATAAACCTGTACATCGTGACTCTTCTTATCGGTA
Organism: Phocaeicola sp.; assembly: GCF_057861905.1. NCBI lineage: Bacteria > Pseudomonadati > Bacteroidota > Bacteroidia > Bacteroidales > Bacteroidaceae > Phocaeicola > Phocaeicola sp. The sequence continues at coordinate 5,649 of NZ_DBMACV010000017.1, forward strand.
GACGTAGCCTGATAAGAAACATAATTGATCGGAGTAGAAATCAAATCGAGATCATCAATCAACATCGGAGCGGTGAATACGACATCCAGTTCCACCGGTCCGCAAGTAAATGTATAATAAGTCTGTGTAGGCAGTACATCTACCGACTTCTGAACAGCAGCATTCTCGAATCCGGCAGTTTTTTTATTCGATGTATACAATCCGAAATCGACATACGCCCCACCGGTTGTATTGTGGCAATGAGCCGCTATCACGTTCTTTCCCTTCTGCATTTTGGCACGTACCTTATCCGACAGCTCCACCAGAACATTATTCTTCCAGACATAATCCGTAGCCACCAGCTTTTCACCATTCAGGTACAACTCGAAGACATCGTCGTGCGAGTATTTCAGGTAGACAGGAGCATCTGCCGGAACATCATCTAAATTAAACTCGCGACGCACCCAGATATCCTTTGTATTCCACTGAGTCCGTACCACAGGCATATCGCTGGTACCGAAAGCTCCTTTTCCTTTCTTCCAGCCACTCACGCTATAATTCAACGAAGTCCAATCGCCTTGCGGTGCTTCAAAGGTATAATCGCCTTCCCAGTCTTCACTACCTGCCATAGGCAGCAATGACTCGAGTGCCTGTTTTCCCATGAAGCGGTATATTTTTCCATCTACACGTACCGCCCCAATCAGCGACTTCTCATCGTCGGTCCAATGTCTGGTTGTTCCTTCATTCAATTTATCATATGGTGACCAAATAGACAAATAAGGATCGGAAGTAATTAAAGGTACAGAAGGGAGCCGTAAATCGGTCTTTTGTACAGGTGTAAATAAATCTGTTGCCTGAAGCTGTGCAAACATCCCCATAGCAAACAAAGTCGTAGCTGTCAGTTTTTTCATTGTTTTCACTTCTTTTGGTATTAAATTTTAAGTAATAATTAGTCAGAAAAACGTTGGTAGGATTCTTAAAGAAGTCAATGTCATATTCATGAATCTTTCAACCCTACGATGCAAAAATATGCTGCAAGAACAAAAAACAGCGGAAATAATTGTTCCAAAAACAACATTTGCAGTTCAAAACAATTAAATCCGCTATTAAGAATATAGTGATACGATGGTTATGAAGATCTTACCATTCAATAGCTTGGTCTTCGTCTGGAATTTGAGTATTAATCTTACGCTCAAGCGTCATCGTTCCTTTCACATGATATGGAATTTCTATTCCTTTAACGGAGGTATAATCAACAAACGTATACTCAATATTAAAAATTACATAACGATGCTTCAAATAAGGAAGTTCTTCATCCATAATTTCTGCAACAGTATATGCAGCCTGCTCCTTCTTCAATTGTTCCAATTTTAAATTTTCATTTTCAGAAGACAATTCAACCATTTTGGTCTCAGGGTTAAAATAGAAATTTACCTTATAATCTTCACGATTTATCAAATCTTCTTCCATGGCACCTGCATAAAAGAAAATTGTATTTTCGTCTACAACCTGCCCTGTACGAGTATTTCTCACAATTGGATTTGCCTGATCGTAGCTACCATCATCATTAGAGATAAAAGTTTGTAATGTAGTAGTGCTATATGTACCTGAATAATCATTAAATGGTTTAATATTCAACAAAGCCTTGGCATAATTTTTACGAGGATGACCAAGATATACCCCAGGCTCATCCACAACAGTCAAAGGTAAAACCCAGCTTCTAACCATATTAATACCTGTAAGATCAAAATCAATAGGTAATGTAACAACAGAAATTCCTTTAGGGACATTGATTGTAGCCGGGAAAGTATAATAATCTGGCGTGAGTTGTAAAAAATACAAATCTTCACGCCCAAAACGTTCATTATTTAAAATACCTAATGTATCATTATCAACCTCTACCTTTACATTCAGGTCTTTTTCATTAAAAGTAGAACCACTTATGATAACAGGAAGTTGATAAGTTACCTTTCCATCTTTCTTATAACGGATATAAATATCCGTTACTCCATTGGAGCCTATAGGTGCTTTGAACGATACATATTGCTCGTATTGTTCATCTTCCCACTCATTATTGCAAGAAACCCAACAAAACGAAACAAGCAATAAAATAATATAAGAATATATCTTTTTCATTATTTTTCGGTTTATAGTTAATTAATCATTATACGTCCATCCTGGATTCTGAGTCAATAAACGATTACGTTTTAATTCACTATGACTGATAGGCCAGAAATACATTTTCCGTGAAAAGTTAGTAGGCAATGAAGGCACGACTACCGGCGTATGGAACAAATCTCTATATTGCTCTGTCATCAACGTATTACAACCATAAATAGGTTGAGATTCTTCTTTTTCCGCATCTTTCCACCGACGTATATCATAGTATCGATGTCCCTCTCCCATCAACTCAATCATACGTTCCCGTTTGATTTTTTCCCGGAATAGATCCTTATTTGCATATTCAGTATTAGTATAATCAGGAATGCCAGCACGACAACGAATAGGACGAATACCTTTTTTCATTTCATTTACATCACGTTTTATTGTATATGTTTTAGTACCATCCCATGATTCTATATTATGTGTTCCATCAAGTTCGTTTAAAGCCTCAGCATAAATCAACAATATCTCGGCATAGCGAATGGCAGGTTCTGCCTTTTGGCGAATCTTCCCCATATCTCGATTTTCATGAGTATCGTAAGGATGGACAAACTTCTTAACGCCAATGCCTGTACGTAACCAAAAAGCATTGTTATTATTATATCCATTACCCATACCACGGTAATAAAAAACTTGCTGATTTCTATTAGCATCGTTCGATTCATTCAGCAAAAACCAAGTGGATCCGTTGTAAGCGACCGAAGCATAGAAACGTGGTTCACGTTTTACATACTGTAGAGAAACTCCAATTCGATGTTCACCCAATTCTGGATAATTTTCTTGATTTGTTTCATCCACAAATCCTGTTTCACGAATGGTACCATTAGCTCCTCCTATTTCAAAATCCTTTCCTGGACAATCTGTACCGTCACTCATGTAGTAGGCGTCACACATTTTTTGAGTCAATCCGTGTGTGTTCCAACCTGTAGCACTAGTAGGCAACTGATGAACAACCATCATATCCACCCCCTCTGAAGATTGGTTCTGACCACGTGTAAAAATTAATTCATAATTGTCAGAAGCACTCACTTCACCATCAAACAATGAACGATAAGATTCAAACGGATCAATATCTTGCCAACCATCAGGCCATGTATGCTCAGAAAAATCCCCGTCGTCATAAGGCTCAATAGTTACAGGATATCCGACAGAGCCAGAAGTACGTCTTCCCAAATGATAAAGGTCATATCTCTTTCCATTTGCCTGATTTCCGGGTAATTCCATTACATCAAGTGCAGCGGCCGCGGCTCGTGCCCATTTAGCCTCATCATATTCTTGGGCTATCAAGTGCTTACCATCAAAATTTACTAAGTCACTAAATTTTTCAGTATCACCAGGTCGAGGATTATTTATAGGACTTGCAGCATATAGCAAAACCTTAGCACGTGCTGCAAGAGCAGCACCTCGGGTAGGACGAGCAATAGCCAAAGGTCCTCTTTCCAGAGGCAAGTCTTTTGCAGCAATCTGCATTTCGGAAGCAATCAAATTAGCTACTTCATCATAACTGGAACGAGCCACAGCCAAATCCTCATATTCTTGTGTAAAATCCATACCTTCATCGGGCATAATAGGTATAGGTCCATATTTGCGTAATAACAGCCAGTAATAATAAGCACGTACAAAACGAGCCTGAGCCTTGTAGTCAGCACGCTCTTCTGCCGTAAACTTTGTATTACTATCTATATTGTGTATAAAAACCGAAGCCTGATAAATTCCGGTATAGCACTCTCCCCATGGTCCTTGCTCCCATTGCTCGTCATACTCACCATTCTTCCATTTTTTATACTTATCATCACGATCACCAAAATACATATCATCTGCAAAACAATACATCGTAAATCCTTTGCTTGACACATCGGCATTGACACCAATAAGATGAGAATAAGCGTCGGACAACCATCTTTCCGAATAATCTCGGTCAGCAAAGACCTTTTCAATAGTCATACGATCTCCAAAATAACGGTCTGCATCCAACTTATCTTCACAAGAAGACATCGCAAACAAAAAAAGTGCAGAATATAATAGATATTTACTTTTCATAAGTCATAAGATAATATTAAATATTAACAGTTAAACCGAATGTTAAACTTCTGGACAACGGATACTCTGTTCCTGTTGAGCTATGCAACTCAGGATCCCAAAGTTTAAATTTAGAGAATGTCAGGATATTACTTCCACGGAAGAATATACGTATATTATTGAACATGATCTTATTTACAATCTGCTTAGGTAATGTATAACCAAATTCCAATGTCTTTAAGCGTAAATAAGAACCATCACGTAACCAAAATGTAGAAGCCCGGTAATTATTACTGTTTCCTCCAAATGACAAACGAGGATATGCTGCATTGGGATTTTCCGTCGCAGGATTACCAGAAATATCGGCAGAAATCCAACGGTCAGACTCAGCCACATCCTTCAATACGTTTCCCCATTCGCCTGAACTGAATGCATAAACGGTAGGACCATCAATAAAGAACGAACTCTTTCCTGCACCTTGGAAGTGTACGTTTAAATCAAATCCTTTCCATGTTCCAGAAATACCAAAGCCATAAATCATATTAGGTCTGGTAGTAGCTCCAATAGCTACACGGTCACCATCATTTACTACACCATCACCATTCACATCCTTATACTTAATATCTCCCGGCTGTACTGTTCCAAATTCCTGTTTTGGACTGTTACGGATATCATCATAATCCTTAAAGAGTCCCAAGGCAATCAATCCTTTAGCTTGATCAATCCGATATCCTCTTTCCATTTGATACGGATAAACATTATTTTCTTCATCTTTTTCCAGAACGGTATTCTTGCTATATGTGATATTACCTCGTACAGTTATATCAACTTTTCCTATCTTCTGTCGATAAGCAAAATTACCATCAAAACCTTCCGACAAAACACTACCGACATTTGCTTTAGGAGTAATACCAGAAAGACCTATAATAGCAGGAAGATACTTGCGTTCCATCCAGATACCATCTCTCTGTTCATGGAAATAATCGACGGTTGCCGTAAATTTATCATTGAAAAGTGAAAGGTCGACTCCCACATCATGTTTGGTCGCAACTTCCCAAGTAGCTCCTACAGATGCAACACCCGTATACTTCAACCCTACGTAATTACGATCATAGGAATAATCTCCCCACTGATAACTACCTCCATCACCAATTGTATAAAGGTAAGGGAAACGATATTCCGCACCTCCGATATTTAAATTATCATTACCTACTTTACCCCAAGAGTAACGTAACTTAAACATATTACACCAAGGAGCTATTTTTTTAATCCACGGCTCTTCTGCCACATTCCAAGCTACAGAAAAAGCAGGGAAGAAACCGAATCGGTGTCCATCTGCAAAATTTTCTGACCCGTTATATCCAAAGTTAAAGTCGGCAAAATATCGGAATTTCCAGTTATAACTAATACGTCCTGCCAGTCCCATATGACGTCTGGCAATACCATTTTTGATATCATCACCAATATTCACCGTTGCAACCTGAGAATCATAATTGAACTTAACCAATCCTCCTATATGATGCTCATTAAAAGCTCGGTCATAGTGTAATTCAGCTTCAAAAACTTCTCTTCTATTTCCTTCCGAAGAACTACTTTGTGTCATTAACTGCTCATCAGAAACCTTAGTAAAAATCAAATTTCCATATTCGTCACGCTGACGCTGTGCTTTCCATTGTTTGGGCCATTTGATTCTATCGATATTTGTTTTATTCCAGGTATCGAAACCAAAACGTCCCACAAATCTCAAACCTTTAGTAATAAAGTCCAATTTTTGTTCCAACGTAATATTCGTTTGTACCGTATTTTCCCAATGTTCTTTATAACCAGTCTGAGTAGCCAATACCCATGGGTTTGTTTGTTCTCCTGTACCATAAGCCGGTACGTAACCATTTGAATACATAACAGGGATACTGATCGGGTTCTGATACATCAAGGATTTCCATATATCACCTGATAATCCGGGTTCGTTCCATTTTCTTAACGATCCAGATACACCAACCTTCAGTAATGTAATCTTAGTAATATCAATATCAGTATTCAATCGATAGTTCCATGTTCCTGCATTTGTATTGGTATTATAGTCCTTCCGGAGAGATTCATCCGTATTATACATACCATTTTCCTGTAAGTAGCTGACAGACACGAAATATCTAGCAGTAGATCCACCACCGTTCAGATTCAAGTTCGCACGATACTGCATAGCCCCGTCACGCAACAACATTCCCATCCAGTCAACATTCGGATAAAGGTCAGGATCCAATCCCCTGCGTAAAATTTCCAATTCTCCAGGAGAATAGATAGGTTCTTGATTACGAGTAATACGTGCTTCATTCATCATATTGGCATAAGTAATGCCATCTGCAAATTCAGGTGTAATAGTACGCGTATTATAAGAAGTTTCTACCTTTGCATCAATATTAATCTTACCAGCTCCACCATGTTTAGTCGTAATCAATACAACGCCATTCGCACCCCGTGAACCATAAATAGCTGTAGCAGAAGCATCTTTCAAGACTGAGAACGACTCAATATCTTCAATATTCACATCATTCAAATCACGTTCAAATCCATCAACCAATACTAAGGCTGAAGTATTGGCTCCAAATGTAGAGATACCACGTATCCAGAATTCCGAAGTATTTTGCCCAGGCTGCCCCGAAGTTTGCATAGCCATAATACCTGGTACATTACCTGCTAATGCATTCGACAGGTTTCCTCCAGGAGCAGCTTGAAGTTCCTTCACTCCCACAGTTGTTATAGCACCTGTAACACTTATCTTTTTCTGTGCACCAGTACCTGTAATAACGACTTCATCGATTACATTATTTGAAGATTCCTTCATTTGTACATTTACAACTTTCATATTGTCCTTTACCAATACTTTATAAGTATCGAATCCAATATATGAAAACAGCAATGTACTATATAAATCTATTTCAATCCGATAGTGACCTTCAATATCAGTAATCGTTCCTAAACCAGGAACATCTTTTACTGTCACGTTTACACCTATCAGCGGCTCTTTATTTGAATCAACAACTGTTCCTGATACGATAATTTTTTCAGCCAAAGCAGTTGTAGCGGTGAAGAACACCAAAAGAAATGTGATAATATTTTTCATCTTATCTGTGTTTTTCATTTATTATTTACCATATTCTCTACGTCAGTTTGCTATTCTCCAGAAAATTCTTCTGATTCGTGTACACTTTCTTCATCCTCCATAGCTATTTTACGGATAATATGATTATCCATATCTCCTACATAAAACACATTGTTTAATTCATCATAAGCCAGACCACGAGGATTATTGAAACGAGCCTCATCACGCAATGTGCCATCAACATATCCTCTAGCCTCATTATTAAGATTAGCACTACCACGACCAGCATAAGTGGTAACAACCCCTTCCGGAGTTAAAATACGGATACAATGATTCCCTGAATCTGTAAAATAGAAATCATAGACATCGCTTTTATTAGCCTTTTCATATTCCGGATTCTTAACAAAGACACCTTGATAAGGAGAACTCAAACGAGCATTCGCCCCAACACCATCTACCCATGCACTTTGTCCTACGCTGCCTGCTATAAGATAAGGTACACCAAATGTTTTTTTCTCCTTGTCATAATTCATCCGCATAATATAATGGCGATTGATAACGACGAGATATGCATAGTCGCCACTTGGATGAATAACAATATTAAATTCCCATTCATTATCCTGAATAGTTGTAATATATTCACGATGTGCCATACAATTCTCTGGTCCAATCCCCCATTTATGATAGTCAAAGCGGTACAGTACTCCTTTTGAGAAATTATTATAATACATTTCATGATTGACTGGATGGATAGCCACTCCATTACATTGTCTTCCAGCAGCCAAAATTCCTGCGTTCCTAAATTCTCCATTACCATTCTTAGTCACATAAATAGCACTCTTACGATCTTTGTCATTGTCGCCTCCTCCTCCATCATCACTAGCTACTATTAATGTATCACCATCAGCCGTCCAAGAAAGAGTTCGCATACGTCCTATTCCAGCCTCTCCTGTAGTCAATCCTGTACGAACGACCCTTGCATCCAAGTCAAAAATACGAATCGGCTTACCATTATCCTGTGACATATAAAGTTCTGTCGGATCATTAGGATTAAACGAAAACCAGGTTGGTTCCTGCACACCATAATAATTAGTAAAAGATTCTTCAAATGGTCCATCTACTACATCATACTTACCATCATCACGTACTTTCCCGTATAATGTACTAACCATCATCTCTCTATTATAATAAAATTTTTTAGGAGCAATAGCCTTTTGATCACCAACCATAACAGATACAGTCCCTTCATAACTTTTAGCGGGAACCATACAATAAATGGAATTGCTCTTAGCATTAATTAATACGGCTCGCTTTCCCCCTATAAAAACTTTAACCAAGGAGGTATCTGTTCCAAAATTTTTTCCCTCAATAAGCATTTGAGTTTTTACTGTTCCTGAATCAGGAGTAAAGCCCGTAATCTCAACAGGAAGATTTGGATCATAAGGGATGTTTCCCTCTTCCGACATACTGTCTTTACATGCCGATAGCCCTAAAATAAGACTCAGTATCCAATAGATACTCCCACGTCTTACATACTTTAAGTTTTTCATAAGACACTAAATAAAAAGTTAATTATATATTAAATCTAAGTGGTAACAATCAAGCAATACAAAAGTAATTTAGCGCATATTATATAAGGGAAAATATTTATCCAAAAAAGGAAAGAAACTAATCATTACGCACAAAACGCTGACATACAAATCATTATACAGAACAAATAAGTACAAATCTTTTGAATAAAATTGTATAATAATTATAAATACCACATTTTATTGTCCCCAATAAGAAATGAACTTCCAACTACATAAGAAATATAATCAACATAAAATACTGCTCACTCCATACAACATAAATACTCTGCTTTTATATGAATCAAACTTTTTTACATTAACTATCCAATATTTTTCTCCTAGTAGTTCTACCGCTAAATGAATTACAAATTGTTCTCTTTATAAAGTGTCATTTAATTAAAAAAGGCCAACTTCACTGAAGAAGTCAGCCCTTATAAGTATAATTCATAAATTTTATTGGATGTATATGTTTTTCAATGCTTTTCTTCTGCAGGAAACAACAACATCAGTGCTGGAATCCCTGAAGCAGAATAACTATCAATCACTTCATCTTCAGGTAACTTTTGTTCATATCTTCCTCCACACAGATTACGAGTTTTATCTCTATTGTTCCATCCTGTAAGAATCGTATTTTTTAAAAAAGGCAAATACTGAGTTTGACCACAATCGTACACTAACATGGCAATGTATTGGGCAAAAATAGCAGTATAAATACCCTGTTCTATCCCATCTTCAAACGGCAATACACCATGCTCGGAAGACATATTCTTTACCGTATAATCAGCAGCCAGAATTGCATTATCTAAATACTTGCGTACACCGGTTGCCCGATACAAAAGTACCGATGCTCCAATGAAGGTCGCCTGATTATAGACATGTGTCTTCCAATCGGGTTCATGTTCTCCATGACGACTGTCGGCTACCCTTCCTCTTTTTGAGTCAAACAAATTATTCACCCCCCAATCATAGATCTCCTTCGCTTTTGCCAAATACTGGTCACGCGTTTGATACAAAGGTACTTTATCAGCAGAAGGCTTTCTTGTGGAAGGTACACAATTGTAAAGCGTCATCGCTGCAACAACTGTCGGAAAATTGATACAAGCCATCTTGCCGTCGCGCTCGCTGTTATTAGGCTCTGGATGCTGAATAGGCTGCCATTGCCAAAACATTCCACTCTTTTTCGGATCATATGAACCCGTATCCCCTACTCTATCCGATCCATACCACACACGACTAAAGCTTGCCTCCGATAGTTGCAAATATTCATCGTTACCGAATAGCTGATAGGCACGTGCCAGAGTAATTGTCCACCATTGGATATCATCATAAATGAACCACCCTGTATTCTCGTTATTGTCATGAAAATCGAATCCGGCATACTGAGATTTATTTCCTTCAAAGATCTTGCGGCTCAAGTCTTTAAATTCTTTTATTCTCTTTTTGTCTCCTAATTTACATGCCAAACGATAGGCATTCATTGCCATATCCCAATAAATTGGCTGGCACCAGATTGCAGCAGCTCCATTCCACCGGTCAACCGCTTCAGGATAAGAAGTATTCGTTTTATAAATATATTTCTTACCATCCAATAAAGCATTATTAAATCCGGAATAAGCCGTCCACACATCCTGATTGGTATATCCTTGCCCTATGGCTAAAAGAGAAGAAAGCATAATAAGGCTCACTCCTACAAAGTATCTTCTGCAATACATAGTATAAACTATTTATCTACTGTAAACTTAAAGATTGTATGACTCATATATTTTTCACCCGGACGTAATACGCACGAAGGCCATTGGGGCTTATTCGGAGTATCCGGATATTTTTGGGTTTCCAAGCACACGGATGCACGGAAATTATATGTTATATGTTTTTTACCTGTTTGAGTGCCATCCAGAAAGTTTCCGGTATATACCTGAATACCCGGCTCATCAGTATAAACTTCCAGTTTGATGCCACTATACAACGATTCCAGTGACGCACATACCTGATTGATATCACCTTGTGTATCAAGTATCCAGTTGTGATCAATTCCATGACCATTTTTCAGCTGTTCGGAATCTTTACTCAATTGTTCTCCCAATACGGTTGGCTGGCGAAAATCCATAGGAGTACCTTCTACCGGAAGAATTTCCCCTGTCGTCATGAAAGTACTGTCGACAGGTGTATAGTTGCTGGCATTAACCATCAACAAATACTCTGAATTATTTCTATTCGGATCTCCATCCAAGTTAAAATAAGAATGGTTGGTCATATTTACGATAGTAGGCTTATCAGTCTGTGCCTCATATCGAATATCAATAGAGTTGTCATCGGTAAGCTTCATGGTAACAGAGCAGTCCAGGTTTCCCGGAAAGCCTTGTTCCATATCCTTGGCGTGATAACATAACTTGATTTCACTACTGTCAACATGAGCAACATCGTATACTACATACTGAAAACCTTTCGGACCACCATGCAAACAATGTCCATAATTGTTTTGAGGCAACTGATAGGTTACTCCGTCCAAGGAGAAACGACCATGAGCAATACGATTGGCATATCGGCCGATGCTGGCTCCATAATCTGAAGGGTACTTTATATAATCCTGAATAGAGTCGAAACCCAATACCACATCACGCATGGTACCATTGCGGTCGGGAGCCATAATTGACACAATTCTTCCTCCAAAGTTTGTAACACAAACTTCCATATTGTTCTTGTTCCTTAATATATACAAGCCAGTTTTCTTTCCATCTACATCAGTTACAAATTTCTGTGGATTTAAGCCTGATTCAGTAAGCTCGACTGAATTTTCTTGTTTTCCCCCCATACATGCTACCAGAAGAAAGACAGATAGCATAGATAAAATCAATGTTTTTTTCATAAGTACATTTATTTACTTTACACAAAGGACTCTAATATTTTTGTGGCAAAGAAAAGCTTTATATGGCATTTTTTACAAAAATTCTTAGTCAATGAATAGTAATATCTAATCAAAAAGCAATCATAAATCACGACTATCAATACTGTGTCACAAACGAAATGAAAAGAATAGAAAATATTATTAGTTTTTATCAAATATATTATAACTTTACCGCCATTATGAGAAATTGTTAGCTACGGGATATTATGTTATCAAAAATCTACACTTTGTTTCGTTTAAAAAAAACTTGCATCTTATTGTTCTTATTCTTTCTATGTACCAGAGTAGCTCCAGCCGAACTTTTCCCATCATTTGTCATAAATTCTTATACGGTAAAAAACGGATTATCACACAATACGATATGGTGTGCCTTACAAGACAGCTACGGATTCATCTGGTTTGGAACAGACAATGGACTTAACTGTTTTGACGGACAACGCAACACGATATTCAGAACTTCTTCCCAAAACAAGAAACAATCATTAGGCAGCAATTTCATTTATTCCTTATTCGAAGACAAGCAACGGAGAATATGGGTAGGTACCGACCGGGGTATATATATCTATGATAGAAAAAACACATTCATCCCGTTCACCCAAATGACTAAATTTGGAGTATCCATCAGCAGTGAGGTCAGAAAAATCATTCAGCTTTCCGATGAAGAAATAGCAATAGCCACCTTAGGGCAGGGAATCTTTATTTATAATTTGCAAAACGATACACTGACACAAAATAACCAGTATTTATCTTTTGTGTGGGATATGTATGTAGACCGAAACCATAAACTATATATAGCCTCGCTGCAAGAAGGAATAATTTGCCTGGATAAAGGACAGAAGTTTATTCAATCATTCCCATTGCAAACAAAGGAACAAACAAAAAATTACCTAAAAACCAACTGCATATTACCTATCGGGAAAAGTCTGTGGATTGGAACTGACAGCAAATTCTTATTCGAAATAAACACTCTGACGGGAAAGGTTGATTGCCGTAAACTGCAATCTGATCAGTTCCAGATTGTACAATGCCTAATTCCTTTTACCAAAGATACCTTCCTGATTGGGACAGACAATGGAATCTATCTATATAATTATAAGGACCAGACTTTATCTAACTTAACAGAGATTCATAACAACGACGGAACCAATATAACGGACCAAAATATCAATGCTTTCATAAAAGATAAAGAAGGGGGCATCTGGGCTTTAACCAACCAGACGGGAGCGATCCACATCATCCCAAAGAATAAGACCTTCAATCTTCACAAAATACCGGGCAACCCCACGGTCAATGCCTTCTATGAAGACCACAAACGCCACATCGTCTGGGTCGGAACTCAAAAAGGTTTATTTACCTATAATACGACCAGTAACGACATACAAGAATATCCATTAGTAGAGAAAGAAAAACAACTTTATGATATACGTTGTCTTTGCCTGAAAGAAGACGAACTGTGGATTGGTACATTCTCGAACGGCTTAAAAGTCCTCAACCTGACCAATGGTAAAACAAGGACTTACCAGCATTCTTATAATATCCCTAATACCATTTGCAGCAACAATATTCAAAAAATATATAAATGCCACGATGGAACCATCTACATTGGTACCAACTGGGGATTATGTTATTATAATCCCGAAGAAGATAATTTCAGAACCGAAACATCCGTCGGGGCCATGATTTCCATTACTGACATATACGAAGATTCCCACAACAACCTCTGGATTACAACTGCCAATAATGGTATATTTTTCAATAATAAAAATGCTAATTACTGGAAACACTATGAACATAAGCAAGGAGTAGAATCTTCGCTGATCAATAACTCTATCATTACCTTATTTGAAGATTCCAATAAAAAAATATGGTTAGGAACTAATGGAAATGGATTATGCTTATTCAATGCTGAGGAGGAGACTTTTACCACCTTTACAAACAAGCAGCTCTCAACGCTTGTGGTATATTCCATTGAAGAAGATTTCTACGGTTATCTGTGGCTTACAAGTAACATCGGACTTATTCGGGTAAATCCGAAAAATTTCGACGACTATCAATATTTTACAAACTCAGACGGACTACAGGAAAACCTGTTTTGTGAACGTGCATCTCACAAGATATCGGATGGCACTTTATTGTTTGGAGGTACCAATGGATTTAATTCTTTCCAACCTTCATTTGTTCAAAAAAACACGTTTATACCTCCAGTCTATATTACGGATTTCATTTTAGCTCATTCGGATTCTTCTCAAGATACACAAGATTTACTGAATCTGGAAGAACCGATTTTCTTGACCAAACAGATCAAACTTCCTTTTAACTATAACAGCTTTTCTATCTATTTTGCCTCATTAAGTTACCAGAATCCTCAAAAAAATCATTTTTCATACAAATTAGAAGGTATCGATACGGAATGGAATAGTAACATCAGAGAAAATTTTGCCACCTATCATAACTTGCCGCCGGGAAAGTACTGCTTTTCTGTAAAAGGATCGAACAACGACCAAAAATGGAATGAGCATATAGCGAAATTATGGATTATTATCACTCCTCCATGGTATCGCTCTGTCTGGGCTTATATTGCTTATATCGCATGTGCTATTTGCCTTATCATTTATGCATTATATAAAAGAGATTTCTATCTAAAGGCAAAGTACCAGAAAAGAATCGAAGAGTATCAAATTAAAAAAGATAAAGAACTGTATAAAAACAAAGTCAATTTCTTTATCAACTTAATACATGAGATCAGAACTCCACTGACTCTTATAAAACTGCCATTAGAAAGCATCATGCATGCCGCCATAGATAAGCAAACCGAACAACATTATCTACAGGTGATCAATAAAAACGTAGATTATTTGCTGGGAGTAACAAACGAATTGCTTGATTTTCAAAAAATGGAATCAGGTGAAATCAAATTACATCTTAAACTCTGCAACATACCTCAACAGATTAATAGTATCTATCAACAATTTGTTGGGTCTGCCGATTTAAGAAATATCAGCCTCTCCATTCATCAACCCGAGGACTTCCATCTTGAGGCTTTGGTTGATGGCGACAAACTCAACAGAATTCTGGTAAATTTGTTGAGCAATGCGATGAAATATGCCAATAAAACCATTTCGATTACAGTAAAAAACGATGCGAAAACGTTTTCTATCATTGTAGAAGACGACGGGCCGGGTATTGCAGATGCTGAAAAGGAAAAGATATTTCAGAACTTTTATCAAGTGGCCGACGGACAATCGATTCAAGGCACTGGCATCGGACTGGCTTATTCACGGGCTCTGGCAGAAAGTCACCATGGTACACTGCATGTTGAAAACAGCTCTTTAGGCGGATCTGCCTTCATCTTAACACTGCCCATTTACAATGAAGACCTTCAGAAAGAGGAGAATAAGGGTATCATACTCCCCGACAGCCGGTCTCATATGGATTTGGAAGGTAGCAATGACAAGCCAGCCAGCAGCTCCAAGGCCAAAATATTACTCGTAGAAGACAACCGAGATTTGTTGGAACTGGAATGTAACGGACTGAAAGAGTATTATCACATATTGAAGGCTCAAAATGGGATAGAAGCCTTACAAATAATGAAAGACGAAGATGTTGATATTGTGGTTACGGATGTCATGATGCCGCTGATGAATGGATTTGAACTGTGCCGTAAGATTAAAAGTAACATAGAATATTCGCATATACCGGTTATTTTACTCACAGCCAAGACCTTGCCAGAATCGAAAGAGGAAGGTTTTTCTTATGGAGCGGATTCTTATATAGAAAAACCATTCACAATTCAGCAATTACATATGCAAATACGAAATTTGTTGAACTTACGCACAGCATTTCAGAAACGTATGGCGTCGTTCTTCCCTCAAGCAACTCCTGAAGAAAAGGATAAAGAAGATTACATTCCATTTACTGCACAAGATCAGGAATTCATAAAAAAGATACAAGAAATCATAGAGCTACAGCTGAATGATGAAAACTTCTCTATCGATGTGCTTGCTACAGAGATGCACATGAGCCGATCGAATTTCTACCGGAAACTGAAAGCACTCTCAGGAATGTCGCCTAACGACTATCTGAAGAACTGCCGACTCAATAAAGCTGCCCAGTTACTAAAAGAAGGATATCGGGTAACGGAGGTTTTTGAACGTACAGGATTCGGTTCGTCATCCTATTTTGCCAAATGTTTTAAAGCGAAATTCGGCGTACTTCCGAAAGATTATACCGAATCGCTTAACTGATATACAGATAGCATATACACTTGCATACACGTTTTGTTACCCGCATCAAATTAGGGTATTCTGTAAATATCTCTAAAACTGTATACCTAAGATCGTATCCAATAAAAGAAAGCCGCCCGTCATTGGCACATGCGCACAATGACAGGCGGTTTTTTGTACTTTACAGACTGGAAGCATCATCCAGTTTCTTAGACGAATGTCAGAAGAGGCATATCCGCATTTATTCTTCTTTTTCTATGTAGCCATTACGACAAACTGTACAACGATGATCTATATGCTTGTGGGGAATTCCCCAGGCATTACACCGGCTACACCACTGTCTTTCGTCCGAACCTGTATAATTGGGTAAATATACTTTCTCCGACCAAGAAATACCCGTTCCATTACAGAATTGGCATTTTACCCGTACCGTTCTTTTTGTTTTTCCTCCAGGGGAAGATGTTCCCGACGAATTAGGGCTACCAGAAACAATCACTGTACTTCCTGTACCCCCACTATTATCGGTATGAGAATCTGTTACACTATAGTAAGTAGAGTTCGACTGCGTTCCGTTCGTACGATAAAAGACATAAGTATTTCCAATCTCGTCGACAACATTCAAAAGTGAATAATCCCTCGAGAAATTGTAGTACGCCTGTCCCCAATAAGTCCATCCATAATATGAATAAGCTTTTTGATTATTTCCTATATAATCCAGTTTGAAAGAAGCATTTACGGCATAACCGTTACGATCAGAGTCATAACATATATACTTACCATCCTTACTGGCAGGAAAGGTTACATACATGCCTGCCGAGTAGGGAGGTTTTACATTGTTCTGCCCTACCTTAACATATTTCAGACTGTAAAAATAACGACGTTGTGCTGTTGAGGATACCACAACAAACAACAAAACAATCCATATACCGAATGTGAATAGCTTTTTCATCTGATTAAATCAGGAATTTCTACTGCTCCAGGTTTTTGAGGATCCACATAGTTATAGACCCTCGTTCGGACCAGCTTGTTGTTGGCATCATATTGACAAATATTCAAGGTCTTGTAATCGTTGGAAACTTACATTCTAGTACTCTTTATACCTGTATAATTACTTAGCACATTTTCCATATTAACGATAAAAGGATTACTATGATCTAGTAATGACCGCTGCTCGAATATCATCATATCTCCCTGTCTGCCTACGAAAAAATAGGCGTACATTTGTCCTCCTTGAGTAGCGTTCCCATACTGATCTGATTCATACACCACCTTTTGATTAAACGTAAAGTACCAAATATGCGGAGCATCTCCCTTTTTCATAATCCCGTTCGCTTCAACAATTTTGGTGCACTGATAACTACCAGTATGCTGAGCCTTTACATGTACCGTACCTAACAATACAAGTACAAGTAAGATAAAAAATAACCTGATTTTTTTCATCATCTTATATTTTTAGTTTAATCATTTTCCGTACTCCGACGATTTTATCGAGAGAGAAATAATCGATAAATCAATATTTACATGAAGAGCACATCCACACAGGTACCCTTAGGGTTGTCCAACCTGCAGAGACTTTCACGACGTCTTGTTTCACAATCAGTAATATAGTCGATTTACAGTCCGTAAGTCAGTACACCTAGTATGAACATTACAAACATATTCAGACAATATGTCTGAAATCGACACGAACAAGAGCTATCAGAACAAGATAAATTTCTTGAACTTTTCCTGTATGATGGTTAAGGTAGTAACCTCATCACCACAAGTTACTTCAAGTTGAGAAGATCGTTCCACATCATTAGGATTCTTCTCTACCTCAATAACAATTTCATTATTCTCATTTTTAGAACAATTTACCCATTCCGGCATCTTCGTGATCTCCCAATCCGGATAATTGCAAATTACTTTCACCTTCTGGAACTCATTACCTTTTCCCTTGAACTTTATATAGGTACGATCCAAACTCAGCTTTATTCTACCATCTTTTCTGACCGGTTTCAAGTCATTTTTTGCCTTATTTCGATCATTTTCTTCAGGTTCCCTAGTCTGTGATTCCTTTTTCTTTGCTTCTTCCGTACGTGTCAATTGGGTAATAATGTTCCTACATGACTTGATCTGCTGGTCACACAAATCTTTCTTAGCCTGAGAATCATAACAGATTTTAGCCTTCTCAAAATAACCGATTGCATTTCTTTGGGAAGAGATAGTCATCGTCTGCTGACATTTTACTCCATTTGCAAAAAGTTTATCACAAGCACTCTGTGCATTAGCAACAAGCGCAGACATGCACATCATACTCCACAGAAAGCATCCAATAAAATATTTCATACGCATTTAAATATAACAATAAAATTCGTTGATAAAATCATATACAGTTACTCTTCTGGAACAGCCTTTTCCTGTTTATTCTCAAATTCTGCAACATTTATAACAGAACTGATATTACCGGCACGTTCCTTGAATTCAGTGGAAATTTCCACATCATCTTTAAATAGTTGTGACTTTTCCTGGAAAGAGACATAAGCATCATACAGCTTACGTTCCAACTGACTTTTCTTGTCGTCCAGATTTTTATGTCTGTCAACATTCGCGCTATCCTGCAACGTTTGGGCCAGTTCCTCAGCAGATTCATAATTGTCATAGGCCTTCAAGTAAGCTCTTTCATAACCTTCATCATGCAAATCGCCTACCTGTACCAGACTATCAGCCGAGAAAACCAATTGAGAAACTTCGGCCTGTACCGAATCATTATGAGCCATGATTGCCATCTTTTCACGAGTCTCCCTCTTTACATTGACTTGATGCTTTATCAGCATTCCTCCACCAATAATGGCAACAACAAGTACACCTCCCACTACCGAAAAAAGTAACTTATGCTTCTGCCATGCGGTCTTTTCGTCTACATACTTTATGGTATTACCAGACAAACCCGTTATGGCATACTGCTCCAGCTGTTCCGCAGTCGGACGTTTCCACGGATCTGTCGACAAGCATTTATAAATCAATTTTTTAGCTGAGGAGAATAATCTCCTTTCAACTCAGGAATCTCAGCACCCTTTTTCTGCACCAGTCCTCCATCATCTCCGAAAGGAGTATCCCCACTCAACATTTCGAATACGGTAGCTCCAAGCGAATAGATATCATTTGCCATAATGGGCGTATTATCCTTTCCGAAACGTTCCGGTGCCATATAAGCTACTGTTCCCGCCGAACTGAATGCGGAGCTAAGACTTTTACGTAGTGTTGACCTCAGGTGTGTACTGACACCAAAATCCGTAATCATAAAATCACCATTATCTGCAACCATGATGTTGTCTGGCTTGATGTCCTGATGAATGACAGGCGGATTCATAGCATGGAGCCATGCCAATCCGCTGGCTACATCCCGCAAAAGCCTCCAGGCATCCTGCTCCGAAAATTTTCCTACCAGTTTCATGATGCTTCCTTTTTCACAGTACGGAAGTACCAGATAAGGTTTTCGGTCGCAGGAATCATAATATAAGGGTTTCAACAGATTCTTGTGGTTAGCATTCACAACCAATGAAAATTCTCGTGCAAAGACATTCAGACCTGCATCATCAAGTCCGGTAGCTGGTGCATACACCTTCAACGCTACCTTTATGTCGGTCTTAGTATCTTTGGCAAGCCACACTTCTGAGAAATTTCCCCGGCCTAACAAGCGTTCCAGGAAATACCTATCATGAAATAAATTGTTCTGTTCCATTGTTTTTACTTCAAAGCTTCAATATCTATACTATATAAGGAACCTGGAGAATTCAATGAATAGCCTTCTCCATTTTCATTTCCATAATCAAACTCAAACTTGAATTGCAGGGCACCGTCGGCCGATACAGCTATAACCTTTGCCGAAAGCGTTTTACGTCCACTGAATTTCTTCGTTTCCGGCTTCTCCTCGATATTGATCGAGAATCCCATTCCCTTAAAAAGTTTCAATATCTGGTTATAACTTGACTCCCAAGTCAATCCCAAACTCACCCATTTGTCGGGCATATAAGAAGAGTCGGTCATATAAATCGACTCAAAAACTTTATCTTTATCAAAATCCCAGAAAGTCAGTCCTTTGACATCACAATGTTTTGCACCGGAATCCGTTTCCTTGACAATATAGTCCTGTGCTTTCATTTGTTTTACCGTCGATTGGCCCACAGTAAAGCCATAAACCGGAAAGAATTTGTTTATTGCCGTTCCGCTTGATACATGTGTCAGATGATTTGATCCTTCATTTTCATTATAATAATTCAGGACTGTCTTTTCCAGTTTCAACAATTCTTCCTTGCTCTTGTAGAAAACATAACGGAACTCCTCCGGTGAATGACAATACATCTCTACAGCCAATGAAACGGTTTCACCAGAAAACATCGCTTTGGCACAACGTACCTTCAGGTTACCTTCATTCACAGCCCTCCTGACAACATTCAAATCAGCATCAGTACATTTGAACCCAGATTTATGAAATTCTATATAATAGGGATTCGAATCACTCACCAAAAGCCAGAAAAGTTCATCATCTTCCCTGAAGGTTACGCTATTATCCTCCGGATCAATTTCAGGAGAAAAACCTTCTTCCTTCAGAAACTGATACAGGTTTGACTGGAATTTCTTCTGTTCCGGTGTCAGTCCATCTGCCCATATTCCTTGCAGGCCCCATAGACAGAAACCTACAAACAGCCATAGCTTATAAATCATTTGCTTCATATCGGTCTGTTTTTAAAGTACAAGAATTGTTCTATCAGCCTTATCGATGACAATAATCTTCACAGCCACACCATCGGGCAGACTTAGATTCTTCCGCAATTCCATCTTCATGGATTTTCCTACCTCTTTCACCTTATCTTCACTGAGTTCCGCCATATTATATTTCGACACCTCGGTCAGTTTCATTGTCAGCGTTATAGCAGAAGCGGTATAAGTAACAGACTGAGCATACACTCCGTCGGCTAGTTTGTAAGGACATTCTCTCGCCGCCTGCTGTACACTCTGCTGCCAGTCAGAATAGGAAACTGATGAATTTTCCGTAAAATTCATATCCCCCCACTGACCGTTTTTTACATCCCATTTCTTGGTAGCAATCAGTTTTCCGTTCTGGTTATAGTAATTCATCGTGATAGGGTTAATACCCGAATCGTCGTATTTGACAGTTACCTTAGATACTCCATAAAATGCGTCCGAAAGTTTACCATTACCATCGCATATCAGCCGTTCAGTAAACTTATTCTTTTCGTTATACTTCCAAGATTCTATCCGGATACATTTGGAAGTATCGTAATACTTCTCTTCCAGTTTATTCCCGTGATTGTCGTATGCAAAATCCACTTTAGCAAAACCATTACTTTTATGCATGACCAGCTTGCCGTCTACATCAAGATACTCCTGATGCAGCAGATTTCTTCTTTTATTGTATTCAGATTTCATGATGAAAAATCCATCTGCA
This sequence comes from Phocaeicola sp., assembly GCF_057861905.1. Lineage (NCBI taxonomy): Bacteria > Pseudomonadati > Bacteroidota > Bacteroidia > Bacteroidales > Bacteroidaceae > Phocaeicola > Phocaeicola sp. The sequence goes on from NZ_DBMACV010000017.1 coordinate 27,061, forward strand.
CCCACCTGAGGATTCCCATATCCGTCGTAACAGGAAATTTCTACCATATTTCCCCATTGGTCATATTTCACCCGTCCTTCCGGATACACATTAGCACCTGAAATAGGTTTACCGTCTGCTCCATAATTCTTTTCAACTATGACACGGTTCAGTGCGTCGAACTCACGGTCTCTTCTGTGTGTTTTCATTTCATCTACAGCAGGGCTGCCATCTATTCCCCAATAGCTCGTTTCTTTCGTATTTCCCCGTTCATCGTATGCATACTTAATCTGCGAATACGTCTGTTTTACAAAGTTGGTTCTTTTCCCCTCCAGATTGGTACTCCATTCAGAAACAATCCGATTGTTTGAATCAAATGAACGGTTGATTACAGTCATTCCAGATTGAAGCCTTCCATCTTCTACTCCATACTCCTTTACGATATTTCCTTTTACATCGTACGCATAGTGATAACTGTTCAAAACATTTCCATTCAAATCGCAATATTCGGATCCTATCAGGAAGTTAGTCTTGTCATCATAACGGTACACTATGCTGGAATAGCCGCTACGGGTCATACAAGCTTTCCCGTCGCTATTGAAGTAGCTCATTTTTTTCTGGTTTCCACGTTCATCATATTCAATAACATATCCTGCAAAGAAGTCATTTCCATTCACCAGATGCCCATATTCATCCAGGAAAGACATTTTTGTCAAAGCCCCCTGCAGGTTATATTCCATACGATAATCTGCTACCACTCCATCCGAAGTAGTCAGCTTACCTTCCGCATTCAGGTAATATTCTCTGGTTTGCCGGTTAAACTCATCGTATTCCATTCGTTTCTCGAAATAGAAACCGTCTACAGCTGCTGGTTGATTTCCCTTATTATAAAAACATTGGGATGTCATATTTCCAGCCTCATCGTACGTACAAGTAATTCGGGCAGCTCCCATTGAAAGTTCTGTCGGACTTCCGTTCTCATCTGCATAACTTATTTCCAGAGGGAGCCCCGTTTCATTAGGTTTCGACGAAACGGAACAGTAGCTGTCTGTTCCATCATTGTATAAGGTCGGATTGCCGTCTTCATCCAAATACATTTCCTTTACCAGATATCCATTCTCATTATAGGAATTTTCTACCGTTACGTATCCAAAGGTACAGTAAGCCAACTTGCCGTCTACTCCGAAACAAGATTGTTTAACACGAAAGCCTTGCTGGTCGTATTCATACATGAAACCAGACACATTTACATCCGTACGTATCGAAGGAACACCATCCAGTGTATAATAAGATTCTTTGATTCGGTTTCCATACTCGTCATATTCCAACTTCACCAACGGGCAATTATTGCCATCGTGTGAGGCGTTCCTTTCAGCATCCAGATAGGTAACAGAGGTCCAGTCATCATTCTCATCATAGGTATAGACCTTGATAGCCAGTCCATTCTTATTACTTGTCACACTGCCGTCTGCCCCTACAAATGTTTCTTCTATCTTTCTACCTTTCTCATCATACTTATACCTCTGTCCATAAATTCTGTCACGGTCACAGGCCGGTACATTCTGGAAAGCAGCATAACGTCGTTCTACCAACAGACCATCCTTATCATACGTCAGCAGATAGCGTGAGATATGGCTTTTCTCCTCCCACACTCCGGAATTCTGCTTATACAGGTCATTCATGTTGGCATTCAGGTTCATCTCCGTACCGTTTTTGTCATTCTGCCGGAAAGTAGCGGTTTGTAAGTTTTCATCAAAATCCAGTTTAAACAACATCTTTCCATTCGAGTCGTAAATGAACATGTTATCCAGATTTCCATCCTCGGTATAGGAGTAGCAAACATCCGAGAAACGACTGGCTATCAGTTCTGTATCTGTATGATTGGCTACCTTTCCTTTAGAATTTACCAACGTCAAACGTCTCACCTGACCCTTCTGGTACTCAAACCGATAAGACCTCTCACGGTGCTGTACCTCATTGCGGCTCAATCTGCCGATACCTTCGGGCACTCCCCAATGTTCACAATAATCCTTGTAATAATAAACTTTCGTACGGGTATAATCCCACAGGAAGATACCTGCACACATCAATACAGACGCAGCCACAGTAAGTACTATGGCGATGGTCTGCTTACGTGAATGTTTGACCCACGATCCGGTTTCCCAAAAAAGTTCTATCTTCTGTCGGATTTCATTGGCCCGGATTCGCTTGCTCGGGTCAAGTTCCAGACATCTCATGATCATCCCCTTCACTTCCGGCTGTAATTTAGGAAGTTCAGGAAGTGGTTCACCCTCCGCTTGAAGTAATCCACCGTGTTCTCCATAAGGAGGAGTACCGGTAAGCAGTTCCACAGCCGTTGCTCCCAGCGACCAGATATCACTGGCATTCGCCGTATTTCCCTCAAACCGTTCAGGAGCCATGTAAGCACGGGTTCCCCCCGACATACCGTTCGAATCACTGATGTCACTATTTCCACTGACACTGATACCGAAATCTGTCACCAGAAAATTACAGTTGTCGTCCAGCAGGATATTGTCCGGCTTGATATCCAGATGAATGATGTTATGGTCATGCAGGTATTCCAGTCCTGCAGCCACATCGTGCAGAAACTTGATGATATCCTCCTCTTCCATCCTTCCGACCATACTACTGCATGATCCGTTTTCACAATACTGCATAATCAGGTAAGGCCTTCCTGCGCAGACATCATATCCGGTAGGCGGTAACAGATTCGACTGTTTCATGTTGTACACCGTAGTAAACTCACGTTTGAAATTCTGTAAGCCATAGGTGTCGAATTCTGAATGTTCAGAGAAAATCTTCAAAGCGACCGTCAGATTATTCGCCTTCGTATCCTTTGCTTTCCATACTTCTGCGGAAGCACCACTTCCAAGAGATGCTACCAATAAGTATCTATCATGAAATAAATATCCTTTTCTGAGTTCCATAATGCCCGAATTTATATCATATCATAGATAAAGTAGTATAAACCAGAAATGCTGAAGCAGATACAGAAATGATAAACCAGATCAATCCAGCAATCGCCCAATTACGCTGGGCATTCTTGTAGCTTTCAAAATCTTTGTATTTACCGCTGTCCCAGGCAATTCTGGAACCCTTCAGTCCCATATACACGCAGAGACCTATGCTGCATACCTGTCCGAGGTAAGGAATGGCCGCCACTACCAAAATCAGCAAAGGCCAATACATCCGATGGAATATACCCCATAACCAGGTACAGAAAAAGGCTCCCCAGTTCCATTTTTCAAGTTCCTTGTCTATCTCTGCCTGCGAATAAGCATTTGCCTGACCGTAGTTATTTTCCCTTTCCTGATGAATCTGATAGCCTGAATCGTTTCCACCCCCTATCTTGTTATAGTTAAAGGGCTCTGTCTTACGTCCACTCTGGCGATTATCATAGTCCCTCTCCACATAGACATCTTTACGTACAGTACTTCTGCCTACCTCTCCGTGGATATTCTTGGTTACAGTCGGTCTACGGGAAATGGGAAAAAAACGCTCAAGTATCTCCCAATCCAATCTATAGACACCTGCCAACAGGATTTCATCACCCGGATAAATTGGTACATTTGTATTATGAATCTTCTGCCCGTTGATAATTGTCCCGTTTGAACTATGGTCATAAAATAACAGACTATTGCCTATAGCTTCAATCTCTGCATGTTCATTGCTCACTGTATCCCACCGTTCCTCGATACGGATATTACTACCAGGAGCTCTTCCAATTGTAATTCTCTTGTTGTTCATAGCCTTCATTTTTTGGGGACCAATATTATATCACCCGCATTCAGCCTGGTGTTTTTTGTATTGTTCATTGACATCAGTTCTTCAGCTGATATACTGAACTTTTTTGCTATAGAGAAATAAGTTTCTCCTTCTTTTACCTGATACTGTTGGGTATGGGTTGAATCCGGATGGACAGCCCCTTGAGTATCCTCATCACTCTTCTTTTGCTTTTCAGGTTCTTGACCTCTCGTATTCTGTTCCTTTTTCTCTCCAGCATGTTCAGGTTCATTATCATGTATCAGTGTCAGCCTAGGTTCCTCCTTTTTTTTCTCTCCAGTTTTCTCCGGCTTACTTACACCGCCAATTTGTTCCAGACTATTCTCTATTTCAGTAGAAACAGACAGAGGGGCACCCGTTTCATTCTGTTCCTTAGTGCTCTTACTTGGATTTGTTTTTTCGGCACGTGAAGGAGTCTCCGTTCTCATCTCAGTTGTATCTGTTGCGGACTGAGCTTTTCCATCCTTTTCTGTATCTTTCTTATCTCCTTCGGCCTTCATTTCCACCTGACTCTCGCCCTTATTTTGCATCCAAAACCAGCATCCTCCACCAATCAGGACCAAAACAAATGCAATCATCAAGCCTATAAAGGTTTTCTTTCGATACCATTTGACCGTTTCTTCTGTATCATGCTGGGGAACTCTCGTATCCAGTCGCTGCTTCCCGGCCAGACGGTTATCGAAACTCTCGAAAGTATCCGGCATACAGACGCCTCCTCCTTCCAGAATCTGACAGAGACAGATTGTGATATTATCCGAACCGGCCGCTTCAAAGGCAGCCTTGATCAATTCGTCAGCCAGACAGTCCATGTCCGCTTCATTATTCCGAATGACATCCTCTATCTCACTGTCTCTAAGCATTCCGTTCAATCCGTCGGTACATAAAAGGACGATATCCCCATCACACAAGTCATAAGGCTTCAGCAGCGATTCTGGTTTCGCTTTGGCAGTTCCGTCACTCAGCGAGCGGGTTATGATGTTACTGTCAGGATAATCGAAAGCATCTTCCTTAGAAATGGCCCCCTTATCTACCAGTCCTTGCACATACGAATGGTCTTTTGAAATCTGATGCAGTCCGGCCACCGGATTATAGACATATGCCCGGCTGTCTCCACACCAGGAAACATACAGTTTACCATCCAGTATCCATCCGATCACGATTGTTGTCCCCATGCCACGAGTTTCCGGACGCCGTTTGGCTTCCTGTTTAATCCGCGCATCAGCCTCAACAATCACTTCATTCATGTATTTCTCGATGGAATAGCGGTTTTTGAGCACTTCGTCTGTCAATCTATCCGAAGAGAAATACTCACGTACCGTTTCAATGGCCAGCTCAGAAGCCACTTCACCAGCATTCATACCTCCCATTCCATCGGCTACGACCAGCAGCGTTCCCTTTTCTCCTAATGAGTAGACCTCATTGTTTATCCACTGCATTTTATCTGAAGTAAGGTCGGCTGCTACCTGGAAATTATCTTCATTGTTTGTGCGGACAATCCCCATATCGGTTTTTGCCGCCAGTCTGATTTTCATTGTATTCATTTCCGACTTTTCTTGTTTTTCGCTTTGTCTTTCTTACTTTTACCTATTGGAGTCAACTCGGCATCAGAGCTCTGTTGGTTATCTATTTGCTCTATTTTACTTTCCGATTTTCCGATAAAAGGACAATATATTCTCCAGGAAGTATTTGCCTGAGCAAGGACTCCACATAATTGGAATTCAATAATACCAACCTCCTTAAAAGTAGGAACTACATAGATTCCCCCCAAGATCTTCTGTTTTCCATCCGGTTTGTCCACTTCAATCCACTGTCCGTTTTTGTTAACCGTAATTTCTTTCCGATAAACCAAAAAATCTAACTGGACATTACTTTCTGAATTAGAATTCTCATGAGCAACAACCCATATAATCCATCCGTCTTTTTTCCCAGTCGTATTGTCTAACGTAAAACCTTTACCGTCAAAAGTACTGGACATGAATCTATATACGGCTGTATCTACCACTACTTCTTTTTTGTCATATTCATAATCAAGCAAGTCATATTTTGGAGTTTCCTCCAGCCCCGAATACAAGGCCTGAAAAAGCACCGGACTATAATCGTCTTTATATTTTTCAAAATTGACATCATATAACCACGGACAGACACTCCTATTGGTCAATAAAATTCCACCCGGTACTTTCACTCCAAAAGCATACTGTGATCCAAATTCATCTTTTCCATCAAGGCCAAACAAATCACCCGATTTCTCGTCACAAATTCTAAAACTATGCTTTGTTAGAAAAAGACCAGTTCGTACAGCATTCTCAACATATTGTTGCCCAACACTCTGTCCTAATGAAAACTGAGCAAAACTTGAGACAGAGAGCAATAAAAAATTAACGATAAAAATAATCTTTCTCATATGACAATCATTTAAATATAGCACCTATCGGAACGACTCTACCTTTCATTGAGTCAGCTCCTTGATCAGCTCCTGACAAAATACCTACAACAATGTATTTTCCATCCTTGACCGCAAAGACAGGACCACCTGAATTTCCATGGTCAGAATTATCATTTGATGTTTTAATGGTTCCATCATCTTCCAGTCCTTGTCTGGAAGTAATAGCCTGAGATACGATAGGAGAAATCTGTCCATTTACTGTTTCACCCTGATTGGTAGGGAAACCGACAATTGACAACGGAGTCTGGACAGGCAGATTCATGGAGTAGTCTGCATCATACTCAATAGATCCCGTTTTGTCAATCTTTATGTATGCCCAATCACCTCCCCTGTAATTATGGGCTCTAACAACCCAGCTACGTCCGGATTCATCCACAAATTTATCTTCTAGCACTTCTGCTGCTCCCAACTTAAACGGCATATCATTGTATGAATATTCTATATTTATCTTACCTGCTGTAGAAATACCTTCCATTACCACTTTTATAAGACCGGCATAATAATATGCATTTATATAATTTGACTCATCATCCGGATCAAAAATCACAATTTCTTTTGTCGGATCTTGAGGGTCTTTTACCTTCTTTAAAGCGAAAGCGTCATAATTAATCATATGTTGTGCTGTAACCAAATATCCGTTATTCAACAAGAAACCTGTTCCACCCCATCCAGTTACAAGATTCCCTTCATAATACATCTTACAAGTTAAAACAAAGATATCCTTAAAATAGGGAGTGATATCTATCTTATTCTCCGTTTGTACCTTTTGCTGCTGAACAACCACCTCCTTGATATTTCCTAAATTAGTCTTGATTTCAGTCAGTTTCTTTTCACTATCTGTTATTTTTTGATTGGCTACGACGAGTTCTTTATTCAGTGAATCAATCAGTGCCTGATTACCTTTTGCAAGAATTATCTGATCAGCTAAAGACTGACTTTGCATTTTAAGCCTATCATTCAGTGTAAATCCCCATGTAGCCAATCCACCTACAGCCAGCACAAGTATGCACGACAATACAGTGATTGCCGTTTTGTAAGGTCTCAAAGCCTGCTGTCTGAACAGACTGAGTCTACGGGTCAGACCAATGGAACCCACTGTCGATTTTTCCCGGTCGGGATAATGAATCCCAGTTTAGGTCCGTTTACGGAGAGTTGGATTTCATCGCCGTTCTGCAGATACCATTCCGTCTTGATGGGGCGCCCGTTCAGGAAAGTAGAATTCGTCTGGGAAATCTGTACCAGTTTCCACATGTCCCCATCTTTTACGATAGCTGCATGACGGCGCGATACAGTCTTGAAACTTTCATCGAAACGTACCTGACAATGTGAATCACGTCCCAGTGTAATGTTATCTACAATAATTTCCTGACATTCTCCTGCCCGATGATATTTACTACTTACTTTATGCTCCAGTATATAATATTTCTTTCCACCCGGAGCAAAGATTGACCCCATTCCGGCTCCTACCGAACCGGATAAAGTATTTTTATAAGGTTTAGTGGTATGACCAACCATAATCTGATTATTTTATTCGTTATACTTCATTTTAATATGCTTCTGCACGTAGTTTGGTATCTCCAATTGATATGATATCACCCGGGCTGAAAGGCAATCCGTTGATCGAGACCTCTCTGGAATTCACATAAGTACCGTTCGTCGACTTCCTCCATCCACCGGTCTCACATCTGTCCCATTGTCCATCCCTGATGACCCACGAACCAATATCGTAGTCCAATTCCAGTGTACAATGCTTCCGGGAAATATAACTGCTGTTCTCTTCCCGGATAGCGATATCATTGTATACGCCTTCATCCATACGTCCCATACGTAAGATGGAAGACTCTCCGCGGAGCATGTCATCCAGCTTATATACCCTGCCGAATTCCTCTCCCTGCATGATACGCAGCAAAACTCCATTGACAATCCTCGTCTGAAAATCTTTTCCTTCTTCCACAATCGTTTGCTGTACACGCTGAACTTGCGGAACAAGCTCCAGTACCTTCTCTACCGTCTGAAGACGATCTTGAAAATTAGGAATAAGACATCCGTCAATTAACTGATACCAGTCTTTACCAGAAGGAAGGCTCATCAGATAGTCCTTGTCCCAGTCACCATTTTTACCCCGGCGCAGATAACTTACCAAGTCTCGTTCCAAAGCCAGTTGACCAAAAGGAAGGCGGTTGGTAATGAGCTGATACATCATTACTCCAAAGGAAAAAATATCGGTAGTAGGAAGCACCGTAGCGTCTTTACGCGGATTCAGCTGTTCGGGTGGCATATAAGCGTATGTCCCGAATATCTGTTTAGGTTTCCCCAAAATATTCCGCTCGGTCATTCGCTTGTTTCTATCGCCGGATATGCCGAAGTCCGTCAGTGCATAATCGCCGTTCTTCTTCACCAGAACATTCTCCGGCTTCAGATCCCGATGTACTTTTCCACAACTATGCAAGGCTTTCAGACCATACAATACATGGGTAGCTACTTTAGTCAAATCCACATATTGCTGGGCTACGATACTCAACAAGTCACCATTAGGACAATACTCCATTACAATATATGGATTCCCGTTTACAGTACCATGCGCAATAGAATGGACCAGGTATTTGCTGTCTATACGTCCCGTCTCGAACTCCATGTCAAAACGTGCCATCAATGAAGCTCGGATTTCGGAAGGAACTTCCCACAATTTCAGGAGTTTCAGTGCCTGCAGCTCGCCGTTAGGATCTGTCACGGCATATACCTTTCCGAAAGAACCTTCTCCCAGTATCTTCTGCACCTGAAAATGATGGTCAATCCTGTCACCTATAAAGAAATCACATCGCTGAACAACAGACATCGCTATACAGATTTATTCATGAAATTCAAACAACCGGTTTCCCAACAAAATAATATCCCCGTCATGTAACTCGATACGCTTGGCAGCCTGTACGAACGTGGTTTTCTGTTCACTCTTGTCTTCTATATACCAGCGTCCATCTATACGAGTTACGATAGCCTGCTGACGCGACGTAATAGACGAATTATTGGGTTCCGTATTTGCACGGTTTAAAGAAATTTCCTTCCCTTCGTATTCCTGCTCATCCAGCTCGTGTCGCTCATTCATCCGTCTGATAGGTTTCAATACAAATGTAGGTTCCATCTCCATATTCATCATATATGGATTGATGGTTCCACGGAATCCGGTGGTTCTGTTTTCTTCTGGATTCATTCTGGTAGGACGAAAATGAGATTCCTCCGATTTCGGGTTGTCTACCGTTACAGTAGGCTGTCGCTGACTGGTTCCTCCACCTTGTGAAACAGGAAACTTGCAGTTCGGACATTTCTCTGTTCCTATACGTACAGGATAGCCACACTTCGGACATGGTTTAGTCTTTTCCTCGGATGTCTCAGCCTGATTATTGCCAGAAGGATATGGTTCATTCATACTTTGACCGAAAACGTTCTCCTCACATACCGTCTTGCTTAAAGAAGCATCTCCTCCACTACCACCCACTTCTCTTTCTATAGAATCATCATCTGCACTTAATGGAGCATGACATTTCACACAAACTCTCTCATTTGGCTTATTAGGCCAGCCACAATTCTTGCATCTCATAATATTATAACATTTTTAAGGATTACCATATAATATGTATCTTTCTACTTGCTAAACGAGTCTATTTTTCGCTTACTGACGGAATAGGCTTAATGAAAGCCGTCGGTATATACGCCGTAGCCACCAGACAGACACCAGGAAGTTCTATCACTACCCGCTGCTGACCAGCTACTCTTGCTACTTTCCCTTCAACACCAGCAAAATCACCATCAACAATCCGAACCTTATCCCCACTCTTATAATGACAATGTTGAGATTCAACCAAACGAACATGTTCATTATTCAGACTTGTTACACGGATAAAATTCATCATTTCATTATACCCTACAGTCAAAGGAGGATTTTTACCAAATTCTCCGACTTTGAAATGATTGTAATAATAAGTCAGATAATGGAGTTCAGGAGTCTGTTTCACATATTTCTCCACTTTTTCAGGAGTCGCATAGACAAAAAGAAAATTGGGAAGAAGAGACGTTAAAATACGTTTCTTCTTCCCATTGTATATCTTCTGTACATAACACATCGGAAGGTATGCCTCCGTATGGTCGTTCATAATAAAATCGTATGCTTTGCGTTCCCGACCGTATGTGACTCTCAACACAAACCATCTCTTATTCACATCCGAGACATACTTTACCGACACCTCACCCGATATATCAGGTTTTTTGAGGGGAACTTTGGAGGTAAATCCAACGTCTTGAGAGATCACTTCATCCTCTCGTTTTTTGTTCACATTAGACAATGTGTCCATGGCTTTAAGCCTTCTAAATTCCTCGTCGTCCCTATAATAATAGACAACTAAATGTAGTCATTCCCGACCACACGGAATTTGTTTCTTTGTTTCAAATGTAACCAAAAACAAAAAATAACGGAACTTGAAAAGTTTCCATTTTGCACTATCGGAGCTTCTGAAAGCACTATTTGGCTTAATTCGACAACTATTCGGTCAAAAAAAATAGATAGACATTACTCGTTAGTAGTATTGAATTAGCACATATTCTACCCCATCCAGTAGTGCAATTTTAATGTTAAGCAAGGAATTCCTTTGCCCATTTTAGACAGAAACCGATGTGGACAAGCTTCCGGAACAGCAGGACACTCAGCTGTCCAGAAAGTTGTAAAACCTCCCATCTCCGTTTACCAGATAGTCCGGATGAATGATCTTAGTTCTGTGATCCGTATCATTTATTTAATGCCGGATGGTTTGGGCAATAACGTACTTACGGGTAACGGTTTTCCTAATACCGGCATGTTATTTTTATCCCATGTGATTTTCTGTAGACGTGGGCTTCGGCTTTCACTCTCTCCCGTTATGCCATTAGGTATATTTCTTGCGGTATAAAGTATATACCACTCTGTACTATCGGGAGAAGGAATGAATGACGGACTACCCGGTCCCCATACACTGTCCTGAGGGGACTGATAGAACACAGGTTCTGTTGCCTTCGTCCAGGATTTCGGATTCAGTAAATCGGCACCTGCATCACAAGTAAGCATACCGATACAATAATAAGGAGACCAGCACCCGCTTGCCGAATAATAAATAATCAATTTCTTATTGTCCTTGGAATGGAAAAAGGCAGGTGCCTCGTTTACGTAAATCGGATAAGCCGTACGGCTTCCATCCGGATTCACCCACTGCCGTTCCCAATTGTATTCAGGAGAAGACAACATGATACGCTCTCCATCCAAAGTCCATGGATTTTTCATCTTGGCAATGTAAATACACTGAGTTTCCTCCGTGATACGTCGCTTGAGCCACCCAGACCAAATAAGATATTGGATTCCCTTATACACAAAAGTAGATGCATGTATCCCCCAGTTCCATTCGCGGTTAGTCAGAACAGGACCTTTCTGTTTAAATGTCCCTTCCATAGGATTCTGCGCATCATTTTCTAACACATAAATCTGATGGTTATCTGTATTTCCGTCATCAGCCGCATAATAAATATACCATTTATCGTTTATCCGATGTATTTCGGGGGCCCATAAATTATGCATGCTTTTCGGATCGGTTGGTCGCCAAACCTCTTTGCAGAGCGCATGAGCCATATCCGTGATATCACTTGTTTCCCAAAGCAGAATCATGTCGTTCGTTTCATGCGTGTAATAATACTTCCCTTTATAGAAAAAAGCATTCGAATTACTTCCCGAAGGAAGAATAGGATTGACGAAATAATTTCCTTCTACTTTAGACTGACTTGTTCCCGTATGCTTACACGACACTAAACTCAACAACATTGCCCCCAAAAAGAAAATGATATTCGATTTCATAAATATACAATTATCTAACTATCTAACGTTACAATCGGAACATTAGCCTATAAATGCCTCCTTTTTGATCAAAAGTACACAAAATTTATTATCTCGACTTCAAAGATTTAAAATTTCTTGCCATCACAGCCAAAATGGTCAGTTTTTTTCATTTATCTACTCATTTTTTTTGTTGATTCTTATCGAAAAACGCAACTTTTGCAATACAGAAAATCCATTCACCTATGAAAAACATCCATATCAAAAAAGCAAGTCTTTACGCTACAGCCATTATACTATTATCGGCCTGTGGACAAGTAAAAAATTCTCAGCAAGATGAACATATTGCAATGGTTGAAAGAACGACTTTCACCCATACAACTTCCAACTATAGTAATAACCGCCTACCGTTATTGCCACAACACTTCATGAAACTGCCTGTGGGAAGCATACAACCCGAAGGTTGGCTTAAAGAATATCTGATACGACAAAAGAACGGCTTAACCGGACATCTGAACGAAATCAGTGCATGGCTCGAAAAAAAGAATAATGCATGGCTCACTACTCAAGGCGATCACGGATGGGAGGAAGTTCCTTACTGGCTGAAAGGATATGGCGATCTGGCATATATCTTAAAAGACCAACAAATGATTGATGAAGCTAAAATCTGGATCGAGGCTACCTTAAAGAGTCAGAGACCCGACGGTTCATTCGGTCCTATCAATATGAGAGGAGATAAACCTGAACTCTGGGCACAGATGATCATACTCTGGTGCCTGCAATCGTATTACGAGTATTCAAATGACTCACGGGTACTCGACTTAATGACTAAGTACTTTAAATGGCAGTTGAGTCTGGCAGATGATAAATTTCTGGAGGATTACTGGGAAAACAGTCGTGGCGGAGATAATCTGCTCAGCGTATACTGGTTATATAATCATACTGGTGAATCCTTCCTTCTTGAACTCGCGGAAAAAATTCATCGCAATACGGCCGACTGGACCCAACCCTCTTCATTGCCTAACTGGCACAACGTGAATATAGCTCAATGTTTCAGAGAACCTGCTACTTATTACATGCTGAACAAAGATTCTGCCATGCTTGCGGCAAGCTATAATGTACATCACCTCATCCGAAGGACTTTCGGACAAGTACCGGGTGGAATGTTCGGAGCCGATGAAAATGCTCGCATGGGATATATCGATCCACGTCAGGGAGTTGAGACCTGCGGCATGGTAGAACAAATGGCATCCGACGAAATTATGCTAAAAATTTCAGGAGATCCTTTTTGGGCAGAAAACTGTGAAGATGTGGCATTTAATACTTATCCCGCAGCTACAACGCCCGACTTTAAAGCATTGCGTTATATAACCTGTCCGAACCAGATTACCAGCGATGCCAAGAATCATCATCCAGGCATCGACAACTCGGGACCCTTTTTGGCGATGAACCCGTTCAGTTGCCGTTGCTGCCAGCACAACCATGCTCAAGGGTGGCCTTACTATGCCGAACATCTGGTACTGGCTACTCCCGACAACGGAGCAGCACTTGCCTTATATGCGTCGTGTGAAGCAGATATTTTAGTAGGTAATCATCAAGAAATCAAAATTATAGAAAAGACTAATTATCCATTCGAAGAATCTATCCATCTATCCATTCAAACAGAGAAAGCAACCGAATTTCCGCTGTATCTGCGCATTCCGTCATGGACACGGCATGCTTCCCTTAAAATAAACGGAAAAAGTGCAGAAACACCGCTTACGGCTGGACAATATGTCCGTATCCAGCGAACATGGAATAATGGTGATTCCATTGAACTGACGGTTCCTATGCACTTGAGTCTGCGTACGTGGCAAGTCAACAAAAACAGTGTAAGTATTGACTACGGGCCACTGACCTTTTCGCTTAAAATAAAAGAAAGATACGTCAAACGCGACAGCCGTCAGACTGCTATCGGAGACTCCCAATGGCAACAAGGTGCCGACGCAGGCAACTGGCCTTCATTCGAGATATTCCCGGCATCTGCATGGAATTATGCCCTTGTCTTGAATAAAGAAGATGCATTGAAAGACTTCAAAATCGTTCGCAAGAACTGGCCCGATGACAATTTCCCATTTACGCAAGAAAGCTGTCCGATTGAAATCAAAGCTACGGGACGCAAGGTTCCTTCGTGGAAGATCGATGAATATGGGCTATGTCATGAATTGCCCGAAGCGAATGCACCCAAAGGAGAAAAAGAAAGCATCACACTGATTCCCATGGGAGCTGCACGTTTGCGCATCAGTGCTTTTCCCAATACATATGAATAACTCAAATCATTAAAACTTAAACTCAATAAACAATGAAAAAACTCTTTACTGCTGTCGTATTCTTTCTGTCATTGGCTTTTTATGCCAAGGCCAGCGATTTACCTCGGAAAGAATATCCCAGACCTCAATTTGAACGAGAGAGCTGGATCAATCTAAATGGTACATGGACTTTCGACTTTGACTTTGGACAGTCTGGAGTCGACCGACAATATCAAAGTTCAGAGAAATTCAGTCAAAACATTACAGTACCTTTCTGTCCGGAAAGTGAGTTGTCGGGAGTCAAACATACCGATTTTATAAATTGTATGTGGTATCAAAGAAAAATCTCTATACCCTCCGACTGGCAGGGAAAAAAGATATTCCTGCATTTCGGTGCTGTAGATTACTGGTGCGAACTGTACATCGACGGAAAGAAAGTCCAGCAACACTGGGGTGGCAGCTCGTCGTTTACTGTCGATATCACACGCTTTGTAAAGGCAGGAAATACCCACAATCTGGTCATTCAAGTAAAGGATGATTTGCGAGGAGGCAAACAGACCGGCGGAAAACAATGCACCAACTTCTTCTCTGGTGGTTGTTCGTATACACGCGTCACAGGTATCTGGCAGACGGTCTGGATGGAAGCTGTTGCCAATGAGGGTTTAAAAAATATGGTACTGCGCACCGACATCGACCAGAAACAATTGGTGGCAACTCCAAGTTTCTACAAAGAATCAGACAATATCTTGGAGGTCATTCTGAAAGACGGTGATAAAGTTATCAGCAGAAAACAGACTACCTGTTCCAATAATGCCTGTATAGTGCTTCCTGTCAAAAACATGAAATTATGGTCACCGGAATCGCCTTTCTTGTATGGACTGACTTATCTGGTAAAGGATAAGTCGGGACAAGTACTCGATAAGGTTGAATCGTATGCCGGTATGCGTAAAATACATATTGCCAATGGTATATTCTACCTGAACAATCAGCCTTATTTCCAAAGACTGGTATTAGACCAAGGATATTACCCTGACGGTATATGGACAGCCCCATCTGACGAAGCTCTTAAAAACGATATCATTTTAGGCAAGAATGCAGGATTCAATGGTGCACGCTTGCACCAAAAGGTGTTCGAAGAGCGCTATTATTACTGGGCAGACAAATTAGGATACATCACTTGGGGCGAAAGTGCAAGCTGGGGAATGGATGTCAACGACGAAGTGGCCGCACGCAACTTTATCAGCGAATGGAGTGAAATTGTGATCCGCGACCGCAATCATCCCTCACTGGTAACGTGGACTCCTTTCAACGAAACATGGGGAAGCCGAGACGGTGCTTATCCACGCTTAATCCGAGACATCTATCACATGACCAAAGCTATGGATCCCACCCGCCCTATCAACGATGCCAGTGGGGACGATCACATCCTGACCGATATATGGAGTGTACACAATTATGAGCAAGACGGCAAACGCTTAGCCGAACAATTAACGTTCAAGGAAGGGCAAGAACCTTATCGCAATAGCCGTGACAAAAAGTATCTGGCTATCTACGAAGGCCAGCCTTACATGGTCGATGAATTCGGGGGCATAGGATGGATGAGTGCCGAAGAACGCAAAAATTCATGGGGGTACGGTAATCTGCCACAAACCGAAGAAGAGTTTTATACGCGCCTGCAAGGACAAGTAGAAGCCCTGAAAAATGCCAAACATGTAATGGGATTCTGTTATACGCAGCTCACAGATGTGGAACAAGAGAAAAACGGTATTTATTACTACAACCGTACACCTAAATTTGACATGAAGCGAATCAAGGCTATTTTCGAATTGATTCCTTCATCGCACACCAACTTGAAGTAAAAGAATTGTTTTAGCCCATCGAAATTAGAACAACCCTCTATCGCTGTTCCCTAACAGAATAAAAGACAGTTTTCAATAGAAGAATAAAATAAATTCCTTTATCCATAACACTGATCAGAGGCTGAATACGCATTGTGCTTACACAATAAGATTCAGCCTCTTTCCTTCACCCTTTTTCCTTACCCGACGTATTTCGACAAAATTCCGTATCTTTGCAACGTACAACTTAATTCAAAAGGCTATGCTCGACAATAATGAAGAAATGTTTCCCATCGTAGACGAAGAAGGCAATATAACCGGAGCCGCTACCCGAAAAGAATGTCATAGCGGCAGTAAACTGCTTCATCCGGTAGTACACCTGCATGTTTTCAATTCAAAAGGAGAATTATACTTACAGAAACGACCGGCATGGAAGGATATTCAACCGGGAAAATGGGATACCTCGGTAGGAGGACATGTCGACTTGGGAGAAAGTGTGGAAATGGCATTGAAACGGGAAGTGGGGGAAGAGCTTGGCATAACCGACTTTACCCCGGAACTGCTGACTCACTATGTGTTCGAATCGGATAGAGAAAAAGAACTGGTATTCAGTCATCGTACGACGTACGATGGGGAGATTGCACCCAGTGAAGAACTGGACGGAGGGCGTTTCTGGACCTTGGAAGAAATTAGAGATAATTTAGGCAAAGGTATATTCACTCCCAACTTCGAAAGTGAATTTCTCCGGCTGAAATTTTAACAAAGGGACTTTTGCCTACGGTTCAAACAGACTCAATCTTTTTAGGAATTGATTTACGTCAAGAATTAAATAAAACAGCTAATTTTTCTGCTATATAACATAACAACGTATCTCTAAAACCTGTAATTTTGTGTTGCAAAACATAAAAACAGGATAACTAGAGATGATTAAGAAACTGAAAAAAATATTCGTAAAGAGTTTCCTGACAATGGAAGAAAACCATTTGAGACCTTGGGAAACCATGACACGATAACAGCACTGATCAATCAGCACACCGGAAAGGCAAATGAAAATGTAAATTTACAAGCAAATACAAAATTAAGCTGTGTGTCAAGAAAAAGCACCACAGATTACACTGTTTATCTTAGCAATCATTCAGCAATCAGTGTAATCGGTGGTGCTTTCATTTTTTAAGCACATTAATACTCTACCTTATCTGTCTTGTTCTCCCAATCCTGAAAAGCCTTAATGGCTTCCTCGGGCAACAGCACTTCCGATTTTAACCGGCGATCTTCCGGTTTCAAGTCGAGTTCTTCATAGATAAACGCATCATCGAAACCAATCTTTGCCGCATCCTTTTTACTATTGCCATAGTACATCCTGTCCAGATGAGCCCAGTAAATAGCTCCCAAACACATCGGACATGGCTCGCAGGAAGTATAAATCTCACACCCGCTCAAATCGAAAGTACCCAATATCTTAGCCGCTGTACGAATAGCGCTCACTTCGGCATGTGCAGTCGGGTCACAATCAGGAGTTACCCGGTTCACACCCATTGCTATTATCTCCCCGTTTCTGGCAATTACAGCACCAAACGGTCCACCACCCTCGGCCACATTCTGTACCGAAAGGTCTATTGCTTTACGCATCAATTCTTCTTTTGTCATAATAAATTTCCTCGCTACTTTATTTTCACTATGGGAAAGTTATAAAAAAAATCAGATATACAAAACAGTTTATACATCTAATTCATATCAGCAAAAATTGAGGGGCTCGAAATACAGTTACCACACCAACCTGTAGATACGCCCAAACAATAAGTCACATACTTAAGTATAATAAAAAAAGAAACCTCCCACCCTGAATTAAATTCAGGATGAGAGGTTCTTACTCTATATGGAAAGGGGAAGATTACATCATACCACCCATGCCGCCCATTCCTGGAGCGCTCATAGGCATATCAGCTTTTTCTTCTTTCTTTTCTACAATAACACATTCTGTAGTCAGGAACATACCTGCGATAGAAGCTGCATTCTCAAGAGCTACACGAGTAACCTTGGCAGGATCTACAACACCCGCTGCATGCAAGTGTTCGTAAACATCAGTACGTGCATTGTATCCGAAGTCGCCTTTACCTTCACGAACTTTCTGAACAACTACTGCACCTTCCTTACCAGCGTTGGCAACAATCTGGCGAAGAGGTTCTTCGATAGCACGCTTGATGATTTCGATACCTGTAGTTTCATCTGCATTGTCACCCTTCAAGCCTTCCAAAGCATCAATTGCACGGATGTAAGCAACGCCACCACCCGGAACGATACCTTCTTCGATAGCTGCACGAGTTGCGCACAATGCATCGTCTACACGGTCTTTCTTTTCCTTCATTTCTACTTCGCTGGCAGCACCTACGTAAAGAACAGCTACACCACCTGACAATTTAGCCAGACGTTCTTGCAGTTTTTCTTTATCGTAATCAGAAGTAGAATTCTTCATTTCAGCCTTAATCTGGTTGATACGTTCCTGAATCAATTCCTTCTGACCACCACCGTTTACGATAGTAGTATTTTCTTTTGTAATAGTTACTTTATCGCAAGTACCCAACATTTCCAAAGTAGCCTGTTCCAGTTTCAAGCCCTTTTCTTCGCTGATAACGACACCACCTGTCAATACGGCGATATCTTCCAGCATGGCTTTACGACGATCGCCGAAGCCCGGAGCCTTCACAGCACAGATCTTCAACTGGCTACGCAGACGGTTTACAACCAATGTTGTCAATGCTTCGCTATCTACATCTTCTGCGATAACCAGCAACGGACGTCCACTCTGAACAGCCGGTTCCAAGATAGGCAAGAAATCTTTCAAGTTAGAAATCTTCTTATCGTAGATCAAGATGTAAGGATGTTCCATTACACACTCCATCTTCTCTGTATCAGTTACGAAGTATGCTGACAAATAACCACGGTCGAACTGCATACCTTCTACTACACCGATAGTAGTATCTGTACCCTTAGCCTCTTCGATAGTGATAACACCATCTTTAGAAACCTTACGCATAGCATCAGCAATCAGCTTACCGATAACCGGATCGTTGTTTGCAGAAATGCTGGCAACCTGTTCAATCTTATCATAGTTGTCGCCTACAGTTTCAGCCTGTGACTTGATTGATTCTACAACCTTAGCAACTGCCTTGTCGATACCACGTTTCAAGTCCATCGGGTTTGCACCGGCTGTAACGTTTTTCAAGCCTACGCCTACGATAGCCTGAGCCAATACGGTAGCAGTTGTTGTACCATCGCCCGCATCGTCTCCAGTTTTCGAAGCCACCGACTTCACCAGCTGCGCACCTGTGTTCTGGAAAGGATCGCTCAGTTCTACTTCCTTAGCCACTGTTACACCATCCTTTGTAATATGAGGAGCACCGAATTTCTTTTCGATGATAACGTTACGTCCTTTCGGACCCAGTGTCACTTTCACGGCGTTAGCCAGTTCGTCTACACCTTTTTTCAACTGATCGCGAGCATCAATGTTGAAGAGAATATCTTTTGCCATAATAATCTTAAATGTTTTAAAAGTTCAACTAATGAATTATCCCAAAATTGCGAGAACGTCACTCTGACGCATCATCAGATATTTAACGCCATCGTGTTCGATTTCTGTACCAGCATATTTACCATATAATACAGTATCGCCCACTTTCAATATCATTTCTTCGTCTTTTGTGCCATTTCCTACTGCCACAATTTCACCCTGCAATGGTTTTTCTTTCGCTGTATCAGGAATAATAATACCGCCGATTGTTTTTTCTTCTGCAGGAGCCGGAAGAATCAGAACTCTGTCTGCTAATGGTTTAATGTTCATAGTCTTTATATTTTTACTTGTTATATATACATTTTATTATGCCCTTTAACGGACACCCTACTACTTACTAAAAACGTGCCACAAGATTTATTGTGACAATCTGTCACATTTTTTCTGACAATAGTCCTGATTAATCTGACACTTCTGCCAAAGGATAAGACTTATTCGCCAGTAAAAATATAAATGTAAGTCACTTTCCCGTTAAAAGTTTAGCAGTATCTTTACGCTGAAAATAATCATAGTACAACAAAAACATGGAAATACTTTACCTTATTCTTACGTTTATAATAGGAGGAGTGCTGGGGTATCTGGCAGCTTCCCGCCAGTTGAATGCACTGAAAACGCAACTGCACTTGCAGGTAACTCATCAGGAAGAACTGCTACAAGCAGAAAAACGTCAGACGGCAACAACACTGGAACAGCTCAAGGAAGAGAATCTGCGCATACAACATCAAGTAGAAAACACAACCCGACAATATGTAGAGGCAAGTCGTCAGGTGGCTTCGCTGCAGGCCGAAAAGCGTGCACTCGAAGATAAACTCGAACATCAGAAAGAGGAAATGAGTGACCTCCACAAACAATTCAATCTGGAATTTGAGAACATTGCCAATAAAATATTCCAGCAGAAAACCGAAACTTTCAACAAACTTAGCTCCGAAAGCCTTTCCAGTCTGCTGAAACCCTTCGGAGAAAACCTGAACGAGTTCAAGCATCAGGTAGCGGAGGTGTACGATAAAGAATCGAAGCAGCGTTTCTCGCTGGAAGACAAGATAAAAGAACTGGTACAACTGAACAAACAAATCAGCGACGAAGCCAATAACTTGACGCGTGCGTTGAAAGGAGATTCCAAGACACAAGGTAACTGGGGAGAAATGATTCTGGAGTCAATTCTCGAAAACTCCGGTCTGAGAGAAGGCGAAGAATACTTCCGTCAGGAATTTCTGAAAGATGAACACGGAAATCCTCTGCGCAACGAAAACGGACAGCGCCTACAGCCTGACGTATTAGTGAAATACCCTGACAACCGACAAGTAATCATTGACTCTAAAGTATCGCTTACCGCCTATACCAATTATATAGGAAGTACAGAACGCAGTGAACAGGAACAATATCTAAAAGCTCATCTTTCATCAGTAAAAGCACACATCGATGAGCTCAGTCAAAAAGATTACTCCAAATATAATTTGTCGTCACTGGATTTTGTCATGATGTTCATTCCCAATGAACCAGCTTACGTACTTGCGCTTCAGACAGATTCCAACCTATGGAACTATGCCTACAAGAAAAAAGTTATCCTGATGAGTCCTACCAACCTGATAGCCGCCTTGCGTCTGGCTCTCGATTTATGGAAACGGGAATATCAGGAAAAGAATACACGAGAAATCGTAAAGAGAGGAACTGCCCTTTACGAAAAGCTGGTAAGTTTCACTGAAACTTTCGAGCGGATAGGTGAAAGCCTACGAGCTACATCCAATGCCTACGATACGGCTCTGAACCAGTTCTCTACAGGAAAAGGAAATGTTATCCGCCAAGCCGAAATGCTTAGGGAACTTGGCATCACTCCCAAGAAAAAAATTTCTTCACGCCTGTTGAGTCAAGACGAAAAAATAGAAGAAGGCGAATAAAGTCATTACGAAAGACATAACTTCACTGTCAAAGTAACCACGTCAAACTCTGCAAGACAACCAATCAGCATATATACAAAGAGAGGCTATCTCATTTTTTTCAGCTTGAGATAGCCTCCGTAAAAAGCAGAAGTTTGTATGCCTTATCAAAAACACTTTCACAGTGTCCATCCAGATGTCCAGTCTTCACCGCTCTTCACAGCACCTTTATAATCAGTTTTAGTAAAGAAGCTATCGGCCGACAAATCTTTTCCACCATCAAGTGTACCTACATAGTTGTTGCTCCATGTAAATGTCTGATTGTCCAAATTACCTGTAGCCTGAGCAAAATCCGCATTTGTATAAATTCCTTGTTTAGAAGAAAGCTCACCGGCGATTGCAACATACTCCAGTTTCGAAGTACCATTTTTCAAAGCATTTTCAGTTTCATCAGTTTCAACACTCAGTGCTTTCCCCTTACCTGTTATAATTGTGTTATAAAGTTCAACTTCCGTTCCGGCGCGCAAACGTACACCTTGAGCATCTCCTCCATTACCAATCAGCGTAGCATTCGCTATAACTGGATGAGCAACGGGAGTAGCCGCAAAGTTAGTTCCATTATTATCACATTCCATCAAGCAGTCACAATCATATCCCAGTGAAGTCGGCTCTTCCTGATAAGCGACCAAGAACTGTGCCTTACCATTCCAACCTTCAGTCCAGTCAAAAGAATCATCGCTGCAACTAGTAGAAACCATATATTTTACATTTACAGAACCACCAAAAAATTCAAAGCCATCGTCCGAACCCTTATAAGCCTGCAAATGTTCTACTGTTGTTCCATTACCTACGCCATAGAAAGAAACACCATTGGCCTCGTGCTCTTCATCGAAAGCATATCCTGTATACTCCAGGCGTATATATTTCAAAGTACCCGAATTATCAGCGTCATTATTGCCACCATAAGGTGCATTTCCTATTTCAGAACTACCTGAACCATTATTCGTATGAGCATATCCACAAATATGCAAACCACCCCATGCACCAGCTTCCTTCTTTTCAGAAGTCATGACTATTGGCTGAGATGCAGTACCTTGTGCATCAATCTTGGCACCTTGTTCTACAAGAATATAGTCAACTGTCCCATCATGTTTAGCAGTAATAGTCACACCCGGCTGAATAGTCAGAGTTGCTCCCGGCTTAACATGAATACCTCCGTTGAGCGTATAATTTTTACCCGTTTCCAATGTCACATTTTCTGTAATATCTTTGTCGAGCACATAAGCATCGTCAGTATCACCACCGATTCCTGTATTTTCAGCAGGATCATCATCACTACAAGATGTTGTAAAAAGAGTCATACCTGCAACCAATGCCATTGTTGCCAATTTCCAATTTTTTCTCATAATCAAATGCTTTAAATTAATTATTAAAATCTATTCTATTGATTTATTTATAGATTATATGTAATACCTATCTCGAAGTTAGTACCACGTTTGAAACGTTCCACTTCCACCTTTTCACCTGTAGATGGAACTTCCTGTTTAAAGACGACCGGCTGATTCAACAAATCATTGATTTGCAACTTTACCGCAACTTTTTCATTAAACTTAAAATTTCCGACAAAATTCATTGTATGCACGGGCTGCTGCTTCACATCGCCCAAACCGGAAATACCTACCGACTGAATGCGAGGTCCCTGTAAGTTATATACCAATGCAGCACTCAATTGCTTCACTTCTCCCAGACTCGGGCTATAAGTAACATCCGCATTCACCAAATAAGGAGATGCTCCCTGCAATGCACGTTGTGTATTGGTATAAGCCCCACCCTCAGGAAGCTTCACATCGGTATACATAAATGAAGCATTAGCTCCCAGACGAAAATCTTTCAATAACTCTTTTCGAAACTCTACTTCCACACCTGTTGCCATACCATTGCTGGCATTCTGGAACGAATGAATAGTAGCTCCTCCCGATAACTGCTGTATCTGCTCAATAGGATCTTCCAGATGCTTGTAGTAAGCTGTAGCCGAGAACATATCGCCCCCCTCACCGAAATATTCATAACGCAAATCAAGATTATAGTTATAGCCGTTCTGCAAATCAGCATTACCTCGGATTTGCGCCGAACCATATGACTCCTGATAAAGGAAGGGAGCCATCTCAATAAACGAAGGACGAGTTACCGTACGGGAAAATGAAAGACGAAGGCTGTTTTTCTTATTGAGCAGGTAACGAAGATTCATGGCTGGGAACAAATCATTGCAGTTCAAATCCCTGCGCTGCATCTTGCCACCATCTTCGGCATAATTTACCCACTGCCTGCTGTTCTCATAGCGTAACCCCACATTTACAAGCAATGCTTCCACTGGATAAACGTCTGCCGAAATATAACCAGCATAAATTTTGTTTCCAGCCGTATAGCTGTCTTTGGGTTGCTGAGAACGCGTTATAGACACTTGTCCATTTTCAATCACTTCCTGATTCAGGAAATCAGAAGGAGTATAAACGGCATCTTCACTCCCGATTACAGGATTAAGCTTATTCAAGTTATAGTAAAATCTTGTAGACGCATAATCACGACTTTTGTACGTGAGTTCGGGATAAGAAAGTATCTTTAAAAGTTGGTAATCACCGAATTATTTTGTATATTTAAGTCTGACAAACAATTAATTACAAATTAACAACA
>NZ_DBMACV010000018.1:0-50981 GCF_057861905.1 Phocaeicola sp.
GTTAATTTGTAATTAATTGTTTGTCAGACTTAAATATACAAAATAATTCGGTGATTACCAACTTTTAAAGATACTTTCTTATCCCGAACTCACGTATTCTTTGGCACGTTCCATACCAAATGTCCAGAATTTCTGCAGGGTTTGAGAATTTGTCTGGTAATCCCATCTTCCGTTTCCTCGTCGCTTCCAGTCTTGTTGGTTCAGTGCCATTGGTTCGTGATGCGAAGTTCCCATAATAATTCCCATTTTGTTGGCAAGGGGACCGTTCTCGGCATCGTCATCATAGAAGGCGTTTCCCCACATGGCTGGCCACATAAAGTTACCTTTCAGGCGTAGAATCAGTTCGAATACCTTTTTGTAAAATTTACAGTTGAAGCCTCCGAATTTTTCTTGTGCCCATCCGCTCAGTGCAGGTGCTTCATCATTTAGAAAGATACCTCGATATTTAACTTTCGGTTCTCCGTCTGAATAACTTCCAGGACGGACGTATACATTTTTTCTGTGTACGGTAGGAACATCGGCCCACCAGTACCATGGAGAAACTCCCATTTGCCGTGATAATTCATAAATTCCGTATATGGTTCCCCGCTTGTCACTTCCGGCTATGACTAATGCACGGGTAACTCCTTTTTGTGGACGGTTTACTATGCGGATGATGTATTTTTCGTTTTTGCCAGTCAGCTCTTTTGCTGAAAGCTGCTTGTCGTTTATCAGTTGACGTATGATCGGACTTTCTATACTTCCAATATAAATGCAAATAGAATCATTTTCTGTAGAGGTTGAAATAACAGGCTGATGACCCGATACGCGAAAAAAATCTTCCTTGAGATTATCGGCTGCCATGCGAATACCTTCGTCTTCGTCGGCGTCAATTATTATCCTACAGGGAATGCCTTGATTAATTAATGTGAAGTCTCCAGCTGTCTTTTGAAAGAATACAAATTGTTCTGTAGCATATCCCTGCAGGAGAAACAGGGAAAGCATTGTTGATAAAATCAGTTTTTTCATGGTATAAAGTTTCTTCTGAGTTTGCGCAAAGGTAAAGATGTTTTCGAATGAAAACAAAGCTGAAATATGTTGTAGGTCATAAATGTAACATTGGAGAAAGTATATGTAACAGACTATACAAGCAATGTAACTTGTCAGCTATGCTTTGATTCAATGAATGAAATAAAATGACCTTATTCCTTATACTTTTGTATATCATGAAAAACAAAAAAAGAAGGTAATGAAAATAACAGATTGGTTTAATATTAAGTTAGGGTTAGTTTGTGTATTTCTTTGCTTCACTGTTCAAAGTGAAGCAAAGATTACCTTACCTGCTTTGCTGTCTGACGGTATGGTATTACAACGGGACTGTATTGTAAAAATATGGGGAACGTCGGATGCAGGTGAGAAGGTGAATTTAGCATTTTGTGGAAAGACATACCAGACTGTTGCCGATGAACAAGGAAATTGGATAATCGGACTTTCTCCTTTAAAGGCGGGTGGACCGTATGACATGCAGATAAACGAAATAACTCTGCATGATATATTAATAGGTGATGTCTTTCTGTGTTCCGGGCAATCGAATATGGAACTTATGGTATCTCGTGTGATGGATAAGTTTGCCGATGAAGTAAAGAGTTATGAAAACCCAATGATACATTATATTAAAGTGCCTTATAACTATAATTTTCGGAATCCTCAAGCTGATATTAGACAAGCTTGTTGGCAAGCTTTGACACAGGAAAATGTTATGGGCTATTCGGCTTTATGCTATTTTTTTGCCAAACTTCTGTATCAACAGACGGGAATTCCTGTTGGAATTGTTAATTCCAGTTGGGGAGGGACTCCAGTTGAGGCTTGGATTAGTGAAAACGGATTGAAAGATTTTCCTTCGTACTTGAATCAGAAATCTATGTATGAGTGCGACAGCTTGGTAGACGATATACAACGAATAGAAAGAATGAGCCAGCAAGTTTGGCAGGCAGTGTTATGTAATGCAGATGAGGGGTTGCATTCATCAATCCCTTGGTATGCTGAAACTCTGAAGGATGACTCTTGGCAAACGGTCGATATGTTTTCTGATGTATGGGCAACAAACGGATGGAAGCCTAAGAATGGTTCACACTGGTTTCGTCAGCAGATAGAAATACCTGAAGCCTGGAGTAACAAAGACGTTACGCTTCGTTTGGGCTGTATGGTGGATGCCGATTCCGTATACGTCAACGGGTCTTTTGTCGGAACTACTTCTTATCAGTATCCTCCACGTATTTATCAGATACCGGCGGGGGTGTTAAGGTCTGGTACAAATCAGATAACCATACGACTGATAAGTAATGGAGGCTATCCTTCTTTCGTGAAAGAAAAACCTTATAAATTGATTTGTGGAAAAGAGGAAATAACCTTATCTCCAACGTGGAAATATCATGTAGGAGCAGAAATGCCTCCAGCTCCTGCATCAACCAGCTTTCACTGCATGCCTGTAGGGTTATATAACGGAATGATTGCTCCTTTGGCAAACTATCGGTTTAAAGGGGTTGTATGGTATCAGGGAGAATCGAATGTAGACAGGTGGCAGGAATATGCTCCTTTGCTGACTTCCTTAATGAAAGACTGGAGAACACTTTTCAATAACGAGGAACTTCCTTTCTATATTGTAGAACTTGCTGATTTTCTTGCACCCGATGATCCGGGACGTCAGAGCTGGGCCGAACTTCGGTTACAGCAGGCTAAGGCTGCTCGTTCCGTAAAACATGCCGTATTAATTAAGAACAGCGATACAGGAGAATGGAATGATATTCATCCGTTGGATAAAAAGACAGCAGGAATACGCCTTGTTGAGGCTGTATTATCTGTAGACTAATGAAATTATAAAAAATATACTATGAGCACATTACAAAATCAGAAAGTATCTTTGACCGAGAAAATAGGTTATGGATTGGGAGATTGTTCTGCGAACCTCGTGTTCCAGATGATGATGATTTACCAGACAAAGTTTTATACTGATATATTCGGACTGGAAGGAGCAATAGCCGGTACGGTAATGTTAGTGGCACGCATCGTGGATGCCTTTGTCGATCCTACCGTCGGAATCTTATCCGACAGAACGAATACCCGATGGGGTAAATATCGTCCATGGGTCTTGTGGACTGCCTTGCCTTTTATGGTATTTTATGTGCTCGCTTTTTATAATCCGGGTATCGAGGATAAAGGTCTGGTAGCACTGTATGCTACTATTTCATATACCTTGTTGATGACTATGTATTCATTCAACAATACTCCATACTCTTCGTTGGGAGGAGTTATGTCTGCCGATATAAAAGAACGTACAAGTATAACTTCTATTCGTTTTATCTTTTCGACTATCGCCCAATTTGTAGTACAAGGTTTGACACTTCCGTTGGTCAGCAAGTTTTCCGATAATGGTGATAAAGCTCACGGCTGGTTATGTACTATTTTACTGTTTGCTGTTATAGGTTTGTTCTTCCTGGTTATTGTCTTTTTTTCCACAAAAGAACGTATTACTCCTCCTGCCAGTCAGAAAAATGATACACGTCAGGATATAAAGGATGTGCTGAGCAGTTTGCCGTGGCGTTCTATGTTTGTACTGACATTGTTTGTCTTTATAACACTGGCTATGTGGGGAAGTGCCATGAACTATTATTTTGAAAATTATGTAGATGCCGGAGCACTTTATGCTTTTCTCGATAAACTGGGACTTGTTGCCACAGAAGCCCAGGATAGTATCGGCTATATTATACTGAATGCCTTTGGCTTGATTGTCAGTTCTCCTGATAGAGCATATGAAGTCGGCTTTGGAGTATTTAATATGCTGGGTGCTTTGGTACAGTTCTTCGGCGTTATTTTATTGTCGGAATATTTGGCCAATAAGTATGGAAAGAAGCAAACTTTTATTGTTTGTCTGACATTGACTGCTATCTTTACAGCCATGTTTTATTTCCCGGCAAAAGATAATATTGAATTAATGTTTGTTTTGAACTTCCTGAAGAGCTTGGCGTATGCACCTACTGTACCTTTATTGTGGGCCATGATAGCGGATGTAGCAGATCATTCGGAATATATTCACTTCCGTCGTGCCACAGGTTTTGTTTTTGCCGGTGTAGTTTTTGCATTGAAAGCAGGATTAGGAGTTGGTGGTGCCATTCTTGGATTTCTGTTGTCTGGCTTCGGATATATATCTGGTACGGGGGTATCACAGAGCGATTCGGCTATTCACGGCATTCTTCTATCGTCGAGTCTTATTCCGGCTGCAACTTTCTTTATAGGAGTAATTGCTTTGTTATTCTATCCTATAACGAAGAAATATAATGAGAAAATGCAGGCAGAATTGGCCGAGCGCAGAAGTAAAAATGATTATTAACCTTTAATTATACCATGTTATGAGAGTAAAACACATTGCATCTGCTTTGCTGATAGCTGCTTTTGCGGCAGCTTGTAGTAATCAGAAAACAGCAGTTACAGAAGAGTTGTCGTTAAAAGACGTTGTTGGTGATAAGTTTCTGGTAGGAGTAGCATTGAATGTAAATCAGTCTTCCGGTATTGATACCAGTTCTGTTAAACTTGTAAAGCAACATTTCAATTCGATTGTAGCAGAAAACTGTATGAAGTGTGAAGTCATTCATCCGGAAGAAAACCGTTATGATTTTACGCAAGCCGATCAGTTTGTCGATTTTGGTGAAAAGAATGGCATGGCTATTATCGGACATTGTCTTATCTGGCATTCACAATTAGCACCGTGGTTCTGTGTGGATGAAAAAGGCAATAATGTGAGTCCCGAAGTCTTGAAGCAGCGTATGAAAAATCATATTACAACCATTGTAACCCGCTATAAGGGACGTATAAAGGGATGGGATGTAGTAAACGAAGCTATTTTGGAAGATGGCTCTTATCGTCAGAGTAAGTTCTATGAGATATTGGGTGAAGAATTTATTCCATTGGCATTTCAATATGCTCATGAAGCTGATCCGAATGCAGAGCTGTATTACAACGATTATGCGATGAATATGCCGGGCAAGCGCGAAGGTGTGGTGAAGCTGGTCAAGAAACTGAAAGAAAGAGGACTGCGTATAGATGCTGTTGGCATGCAGGGACATATGGGAATGGACTATCCCGATATTAATGAATTCGAGCAAAGCATTGTTGCCTATGCCGGGGCGGGAGTAAAAGTTATGGTTACCGAGTGGGATATGAGTGCACTTCCTACAGCCAAGCAGAGTGCAAATATTTCAGATACGGTTGCTTTCCAAAAAAGTCTGAATCCTTATCCGGAAGCATTACCTGATTCTGTATCCGAAGCATGGAACAAGCGTATGAAGCAATTTTTCGATTTGTTTGAGAAGCATGCTGATGTCATTACTCGTGTAACTGCATGGGGAGTGAGTGACGGCGATTCCTGGAAGAACGATTTTCCTGTAAAAGGTCGTCGTGACTATCCGTTGCTTTTCGACCGGAGCTATCAGCCGAAGCCATTTGTTGAGGAGATTCTGAAAGAAAGTCAACCTCAGGCAGAGGAGCAGAAATAACATTTGATTTAAATAGATAAAAACAATATTGATACGAATATGAAAAAAGAAGCAAGATACCTGGTACCGGGCGACTATATGGCTGATCCTTCGGTACATGTTTTTAACGGACGACTTTATATTTATCCTTCCCATGATTGGGAAAGTGGGGTTCCTGAAAACGATAATGGTGACCACTTTAACATGAAAGACTATCATGTTTTTTCTACAGATGATGTAATGCATGGAGAAATTGTAGATCATGGAGTTGTCTTGAAAGTCGAAGATATAGCGTGGGCTGGCCGGCAGTTATGGGATTGTGACGTGGCCTTCAAGAACGGAAAATACTATATGTACTTTCCGATGAAAGACCAGAATGATATTTTCCGTATGGGAGTAGCCATAAGCGATAAGCCAGAAGGTCCGTTTATTCCACAACCTGATCCGATGAAAGGCAGTTACAGTATCGATCCAGCCGTATTCTGCGATGATGACGGTACTTGTTATATGTATTTTGGCGGTATATGGGGCGGACAGTTGCAGCGTTATCGTGATAACAAAGCGTTGGAAAATCCATGTCTGCCGGCAGGTGATGAACCTGCATTGCCTGGACGTGTGGTCAGGTTGCGTGATGATATGCTGGAATTTGCTGAGGCTCCACGTGCAGTTCTTATATTAGACGAAAATGGAGAGCCTTTGAAGGCAAGCGATCCTCATCGGTTTTTCGAAGCATCGTGGATGCATAAATACAAGGGCAAATATTACTTGTCTTATTCTACCGGCGATACTCATTTCCTGTGTTATGCCATAGGGGATAACCCGTATGGGCCGTTTACTTATCAGGGCGTTATTCTTACACCTGTAGTAGGATGGACTACACATCATTCCATTGTTGAATATAAGGGAAAATGGTATTTGTTCCATCACGACTGTGTACCGTCGGGAGGAAAAACATGGTTGCGCAGTTTGAAAGTCGTAGAACTGGAATACGATGATAATGGTAAGATTATCACGATAGACGGAGGAGGAGAATGATAAAAAGCTTATTTCTCGGCCTGTTGTTCTGTGGGTGTAGTCTGATGACATCTGCAGAAGATGGTAATCGTTTGTGGTTGCGTCAGGATAGCACAGTGAATGCAGCAGTCAGTTGTCTGCTGCATTCGTCAACGTTGGATATAGCACAACGTGAACTGGCGAAATCCTGGAAAGGAAAGCCGGTTATGCTACAATTATGTGCTGACGAAGAACATTGCGGACTGGGTAAAGACGGCTATACTATTTGCAGCAGGAACAATCAGGTCATTCTGGAATCTCAGTCGGAAATCGGGTTGCTTTATGCTACCTATCACTTGCTCCGCCTGCAAGAAACTGGTGAAGACACAAACCATTTATATATAAAAGAGAAACCCGCATACAAGGTTCGTATACTGAACCACTGGGATAATCTGGATGGAACGGTAGAACGTGGTTATGCCGGACATTCGCTCTGGCAGTGGAATGAACTGCCTAAAGTTCTTTCTCCACGTTACGAAGCCTATGCACGTGCCAATGCTTCTATTGGCATCAATGGTACGGTATTGAATAATGTCAATGCTTCTCCCGAGATTTTGTCGACTGTATATTTGCAGAAAGTGAAAGCTCTGGCAGATATTTTCCGGCCATATGGATTGAAAGTGTACTTGTCGGTAAACTTTGCTTCACCTATGGTTTTAGGTAAGTTACCTACAGCCGATCCGCTGAATAGTGAGGTTTCGAAATGGTGGAAGGAAAAGGTTCATGAAATCTATTCGTTAATACCTGATTTCGGAGGCTTTCTGGTGAAGGCTAATTCTGAGGGGCAACCCGGACCATGCGACTATCACCGTACACATGCCGAAGGAGCAAATATGCTGGCAGAAGTGTTGAAACCCTATGGAGGCATTGTGATGTGGAGAGCCTTCGTATATAATCCTTCAGAAGACGACCGGGCCAAACAGGCTTATCTGGAGTTTCAGCCACTGGACGGACAGTTTCACGATAATGTCATCGTACAGGTAAAGAATGGTCCTATCGATTTTCAGCCACGTGAACCTTATAGTCCTTTGTTTGGAGCGATGAAACATACATCACTGATGGTAGAGTTTCAGATTACGCAAGAATACCTCGGACATTCCAATCATCTGGCATATCTGGCTCCGATGTGGAAAGAGTTTTTTGGTTATGTAAAGCCGGAAGGATTGCGTGCAGTTGCAGGTGTGGCAAACGTTGGCGACGATGATAACTGGTGTGGGCATGATTTTGCACAAGCCAACTGGTATGCTTTTGGAAGGCTTGCCTGGAATCCTCACTTGTCTTCTGCCGAGATTGCCGACGAGTGGCTGAAGCAGACTTTTTCTTCGGATAAGACTTTTGTCGACGCAATGGGAGAAGTCATGCTGGAAAGTCGTGAAGCGGTAGTAGATTATATGATGCCGCTTGGACTGCATCATATTTTTGCCTGGGGGCATCATTATGGTCCTGAACCGTGGTGTAAAGTGGATGGTGCACGTCCCGATTGGCTTCCTTCATACTATCACCGGGCAGACAGCAAGGGACTTGGCTTCGACAGAAGTTATACGGGCAGCAATGCTGTGGAACAGTATCCCGACTCATTGGCTAATGTATTTGGTTCACAGAATACATGTCCTGAAGAGTTCCTTCTTTGGTTTCATCATGTCCCGTGGACGTATAAATTGAAAAATGGACATACCTTGTGGGAAGAACTCTGTTACAGGTACAATGACGGACTGGAAGCTGTGCGGCGTTTCCGGAAAACATGGGCAAGCATGCGTCCGTATGTCGATAAAGAACGCTACGAAGCGGTATCCAGACGTCTGGATATTCAGGTTAATGATGCTGTATGGTGGAAGGATGCCTGTTTGTTGTATTTTCAGACTTATTCGAAGATGAAGTTCCCCAAAGGTATAGAACCACCGGTCTATCGATTGGAAGAGTTGAAAAAAGTTCATCTTCCGATAACTAATTTTGAATGTCCTACGGCTGATATGTTGCCGGGAAGCAAATAAAATCCGAAAATTACTCATCTGACTATGAATGTTGGCGGGATAACTGATAAAGTCAGTCTGTTCCGCCAATTTTGTTTTGATGAATTCATGGTATATCCAACTTGATATATAAAAATATTTGTTTTGAGTTTTGTGTAAAACCTCATTAGAGTCCGTTTAAAATTTGTACAAAAAATAAAATGTTTTGTACAAATTTTAAAAAAAGTCCAGCATGTTTTTCTATACACATGCTGAACTTTTGTGCTATCGGTAAGACGTCTTTTCCGGGCTGTAATCAAGGTGAAGCCTATTCTTGTGGCGTATTGGGCTCCGCAGCATTTTCTTCATGGGCATTCTGCATATATTCCTTGGGAGATAATCCGAAGCACTCTTTGAATGTATTCGAAAAATGTGACAGATTGTTATATCCCACGGCGTAGGCTACGTCCGAGATAGATAACTTTTTCTCTTTTAGTAACTTGGCTGCCTGCTGCATACGGATGTTACGAATGAAGTCTCTTGACGATAGGTTGGTAAGTTCCTTTAGTTTACGATGCAGGTGCACACGACTCAAACCTACGCTGTTTGCCAGCATTTCAACATTCAATGTTGGTTCCGAAAGATTCTCATTGATGACCTTCATGATTTTATTCATCAGTACCTCATCGGCCGATTTCAATTGGATTTTCTGAACTTTGTCTGTTTGTTCCTGAGCTCCGCTGAATTTATTTTTCAGCAAACGACGATTCTGTAACAGGTTACCTATGGTACTTCTCAGCACTTCCATATTGAATGGTTTGACCAAGTAGCTGTCGGCTCCTATTTCAATGCCCTCTACCTGTTCTTCGGGTCTTCCTTTTGCCGTCAGTAGAATAACAGGTATGTGATTGATATTGGCATTTTGTTTAATTTTCTTACAGAGGGTGATGCCATCCATTTCTGGCATCATTACGTCGCTTATCAGCAAATCTGTCGGATTATTGAGCAGATATTCGTAAGCGTCACGACCGTTATTACAAGTATGGATCTTGTAATTGCCAGACAGTTCGCTCTTCAGATAATTGAGGATTTCTTTCTCATCATCGGCCATCAGAATGTGGAAGTTATTCTTTGCTTTAACCTTTTTCTCTTCCTCTTCGTCTTCCCCCATTGTTTTTATCGGTTGTTTGGTTTCGGCAACCGTTGGCGCATTTTCTGTTTCCATGGTGGTATCTGGTTGTTCCAGATCTTCCATTTTCAAATGGTCGCTTCCTTGAGGAATCCGGATGATGAATTCGCTGCCTTGTGTATCAAGACGATTGCGGGCAATGATTGTGCCGTGGTGAAGTTCTACCAGCGAGCGGGTAAGGTGAAGTCCTACTCCCGTTCCTGCCTGATTGCGTGTAATGTCATTGCTTATCTGATAGAAGCGGTCGAAAATACGGCCAATCTGCTGGTCGTCGAGTCCTATTCCCGTATCGGCTACTTTGATTTCTATGTATTTCTTGAGTGGAAGATGCGCTTCCTCGTCTTCTCCTGTAGTGAGTGATACGGTAACACTACCTCCTTCAGGCGTATATTTGAAAGCATTTGATAACAGGTTCATCAGTACCTTGTCAAAATTATGTAAATCGAGCCATGCGTTCAGTTTGTTGTCCTGATGCTGGAATGTAAGTGTAATATGCTTGTCTTGTGCCAGATAGCTGAATGTATTTACTACATCGTCAATAAATCCTACCAGATCGGTTTCTCTGAATTTTAATTGCATCTGTCCCTTGTCTATCTTACGGATGTCCATTAACTGATTAATCAGTCGCAAGATACGTTGTGAGTTTCGGTAAATCATGATGTAACTTTTACCAAGTTCAGAATCGTGACAGTTGGCAATCAGCTTTTCGAGTGGATTGATGATCAGCGTCAGTGGAGTGCGTATTTCATGAGAAATGTTAATGAAAAACTGTAATTTGGCTTCACCTATTTCTTCGGCATGTTTGCGCTCTATCATTTCTTTGCGTCGTTGGAAGCGGGCACGCAGATTCCCTATTACTGCCAGTACGATGAGAATTATCAGTAACGTATAAATGACATAAGCCCACCATGACTGAAACCAGGGTGGTGTAATGATAATGCTTATACTGCGTATGGGAGAATTATTGCCGTGATTGATGGCATATACCTGAAAGGTGTATTTCCCGTGAGGTAAATTATTGTAAGTAACAGTATTGACTCCCGGTGCTGTAGACAGCCATTCTTCATCCAGTTCCTTGATACGATATTTGTATACTATTTGACGTGCATTGTCAAACTGCAGAGTGGAGAACGAAATGCTAAATGTATTGTCTTTGTAGTTCAGCCGGAATTTATCCGATTCTATTACTGCTTTTGGGGTTATTTGTTTACCTCCCGATAATGTATTGGTATTGACTGTCTTCCCTGAAACAACAAATTCGGTAATAGAGATTGAAGGTGTAGGTGCGTTGGCTGCTATTTGTTCTGGAATGAAGCTGGTTATGCCGTTTATGCCTCCAAAGAATATTTCTCCACTGGTTGAGCGGTAAAAGGCACCTCGTGTAAACTCATTACCTTGCAATCCATCTCCTGAAAAGAATGTTGTAAAATGTTGTGTTTGTCTGTTCAGGCAGCTGATTCCATTAAATGTACTGACCCATATGTGGTGGTTATTGTCTTCGCATACTCCACAGATAATATTATTGCTCAGACCGTCTTGTTGGGTATAGCGCTTTATTTCTTTGGTTTTTCTGTCGAATGAATATAGGCCGTTTGATGTTCCTGCCCAGATAGTGCCGTCGTGGCTTTCGGTAATGGCATACCCCAGACACCCTTTTATCACATAATTGTTCGATGTGTAATTGATGAAGCTTTCCGTATCTGGATTAAAACAACTGATGCCTTTGAAGTGACCAATCCAGATCATACCTTCTCTGTCGCAGTAAAGAGTGTTTATCCAGTTATTGGGTAGTTCGTCTTTACTTTTTTCAGCACTTTCTTCTATGCAATTATAGCGTTTCAGTGCTTTGCTGTCTTTGTTGTATACATAGAATCCCGATCCGTATGTACTGAAATATAGGTTATGATGATGGTCTTCGGTTATGGAGAAGACACGTTCGTTTATTAACTCCGGTATATATTCGCATAAACCGTTGGCAGGGTTGCACCGGGCTACTCCTTTGGTGTACGATCCGAGCCATAGTTCATTGTCGGAATCTTGGAAGATACTTAATATTGTATTGGTCACTCCATTGGCTGCTTCTCCCGGACGGAAGTGATGAATTTGCTTAAAGTCTTTATCAAGAACATATAATCCATCATTGTCGGTACCTACAAATAGTTCTTTGTTATGGTTCTGAAAGACAGACATTACACAATTATGTCCGATGGGGTTGTCGTATATTTGTTTACGTCCGTGGTAAAGAAATGGATTGCGCTTCATTGGTATAAAAGCAATTCCTCGTTGAAACAATCCAAGCCAAAGGTTTTTATCGCGGTCTATCAGTATGGAGTGTACTTTGCCGTCATTGATGTTTATTGGAACATTTTCTAATGAATAGTCTGTTATTTCATTGTTTTCGGATGAATAGAATTTCAGTCCTTCTCCATCTGTCCCGATATATAATAGATTATCGATGTATTTCAGGGTCTTTATTTGCAGGTCATATCTTCCTTTATAGGGTATTTGCACCAAGCTTTTTGTATTTGCATAGTAAACGTTAAGCCCTCCGGTCAGGGTACCAATGTAAATATTTCCGTTTTTGTCTTGAGCAAGATCGGATATATTGTTTTCACTGATAGATGGAGAACGGAATATCTGTATGGCTTGGGTTTCGGGATTATAGCAAATCAGACCATCATTTTCGGCTCCTGCCCATATGTTGCCATTGTTATCTTCCAAAATAGAACTTAAGTGGAGGATTCCTCTTTTATAAAAATCCATTACACATTCGCAACGCTTTCCTTCTTTATCGGCCTTAAATACACCACCTCCTGAAGAAGCTATCCATATTTCTCCATTTTTTCGTTCGATAATTTGAACTGTATGCATGGTCGTTATGCGTTTGGAGTTCATATAAAGGGGAACTTCTACAAAGGAGTTTGTATTATGATCGTATTTCAATAATCCTCCTAATGAAGCTATCCAAAGATTGTTTTTACTGTCTTCGAATATCGAATATACGTAATCGTTGAGAAGTGAGGTCGGGTCGTTGACTGAATGATGGAAAGTAACAAACTTATTGCCGTCGAACAGGTTTAAACCGTATTCGGTGGCTATCCAAATAAATCCTTTTCGGTCTTGGTAAATGTCATTTATCAGGCTGCTTGATATTTGATTCTCAGTAGAATATAGAACGCTGGTCTGAGCTGTTACCGGAAGTATGGTCAGACAGTAAATCAAGCAAATAAAAAATGTCTTTTTCAGTATTCTATTAGTAGGCATGATATATTTGTTTCTACAAAGATAGAAAATGTTCTTTTCTTTGGAGCT
This sequence comes from Phocaeicola sp., assembly GCF_057861905.1. Taxonomy (NCBI): domain Bacteria; kingdom Pseudomonadati; phylum Bacteroidota; class Bacteroidia; order Bacteroidales; family Bacteroidaceae; genus Phocaeicola; species Phocaeicola sp. The sequence goes on from NZ_DBMACV010000018.1 coordinate 13,011, forward strand.
ATAAGTTGAGATTTTCTTAACAAAAGACATATCCATAGATAGGTTTATCGTTGATTTATATCCTAAATTATCAACATGATAACCTCTATCTGGATATGTCTTTCTGTATAGAATTTAAATTGTCGATATGGTATCTTTATTCGGAAATGCTGATACTTATTTTTTGTAAAGCATTTACGTCCGAAGTTCCACCGTAGAGCAGTTCATAATTGCCTTTGACCAAACGCATGGTGTTGGTATTGGTATCAAACCATTGGAAGGTTTCGTCGTTAAGTGTGAAGTTAACATTGGCGGTTTCTCCCTTGGGAATGTATACGCGCTTGAAGGCACGAAGTGTATGTGAAGGCGCTTCTTTGTCGTCCGGGCGACTCAGATATACTTGTACAACCTCTTCTCCATTTGTTTCTCCGGTATTACGGACGGGAACGGTAAGGGTTATTTCTTTCCCTTTGCTCATGGTATTATTGCTTAAAGAAGCTGTTCCATATTTAAACTTCGTATAGCTTAATCCATGTCCGAAGCAATATAGCGGCGTTTCGGTCATATAGCGGTAGGTACGTCCTTTCATCGAGTAATCCTGAAAGTCGGGAAGTTGGTCGGTATGCTTGTAGAAAGTGACAGGCAGCTTGCCCGAAGGGTTGTATTCACCCAGCAGTACATCGGCTATCGCCGTGCCACCAGCCTGACCGGGATACCATGCCTGAAGAATAGCATCGCAGATTTTGCTTTCAGGTTCCAGACCGACGGCTGAACCGGAATAGTTGACAAAGATAATGGGTTTGCCCAGCTTCTTTAACTCACTGACCAGACGGCGTTGTATGGCTGGCAGTTCGATGGTGGTACGGTCGCCACCTTTGAAGCCTTCCGCACTGACTGGCATTTCTTCTCCTTCCAGTGAAGGCGAGATACCTCCTGCAAAGACGATAACATCAGCTGGTTTCATCTTGTCGATGGAAGCTTGCAAGTTGACGGGGACAGGACGGCCCATGTCAAAATTCAATTGAGCTGCTCGGTCTTTACTGTAGAAAATAAAGTCAATTTGAATGTTGTATGTCTTTCCTTTCTCAGCTTTCAAGGTATATAGTTTCATGTTGTTTTTCAGATATGCCCCTTTGGCTACTTCTTTTCCGTCGATGCTGAGACGAATGGCTCCTTCCGTTTCGAAATGGAAGTTTATATCTTCGGTTTTCTGGGCTGTAAAGTTCGATTCATAGCGGCCCGAGAAGTCTTGTATGTTTACTCCGGCAGCAAAAACGGTTGCTCCCAGTGTGGTAAAATGGAATGGAGTGCTTGTGTATGTAACGGTTGCTGGCTTTCCTTCCATTTTAATGTTGTTCCAGTAAGTAGATCTGAATCCGGGCTTACCATCGATGTTGCATTGTCCGAAAACACTTTCCAGACTGCTGTCGTTGGTGCGGTCACATCCCAAGTCGTAAATCAGTTGATCAGCCGGAATACGTTGTTTTAATGCTTCGTACAAGGTTGTAGTATGCGAAGGGAATCCGTTATAGTTACCCCATTGCATGATGGAATCGTTTGCATTTGGTCCGATTAAGGCTATTTTTATACCTTTTTTTAATGGCAGGATATGGTTGTGGTTTTGTAGCAGAACGATACTCTTGCGTGCAATTTCCAGTGCCAGGTCTTTGTGCTCCTTGCTGTCTACTACCGAGTAGGGGATAGAGTCCCAGCATACATGTTCGTCCATTTCACCTAATTCGAAGCGGGCTGTTAACAGACGTTTGACAGAAACATTGATTTGTTCTTCATTTATCAGTCCGTCTTTGACTGCTTGGGGAAGTGATTCATAGTTGTTCCCACATTCCAGATCGGTGCCACTTAGTACGGCTCCTGCACTGGCTGTCTGCTTGTCGGGGTGAGTTTCATGGGCACCCTTGTGCCAGAAGTCGCTGATTGCACCACAGTCGGATACTACGATTCCTTTATATTTCCATTCATCGCGCAATATCTGCATCAGCAACCGGTTGCTTCCGCAGCAAGGTTCACCTTCAAAGCGGTTGTAGGCACACATTACTTCCTTGACATTTGCTTCTTCTACCAATGCCTTGAATGCAGGCAGATAAGTTTCCCATAAGTCACGCGGAGCAATGTTTTCAGCATTAAAACTGTGTCGGTTCCATTCGGGTCCAGAGTGAACAGCGTAATGTTTGGCACATGCGTGTAGCTTGTCGTATTTCATGTTTGCTGGTCCCTGCAGTCCACGGACTACAGCAACTCCCATCCGGCTGGTGAGGTAGGGATCTTCTCCGTAGGTTTCCTGACCTCGTCCCCAGCGGGGATCGCGGAATATATTGATATTGGGAGTCCAGAATGTCAGTCCCTGATAGCGTTGCAGATTGCCCGATTGGCTGAATTTTGTGTATTTAGCTCTGGCTTCGTCAGATACAGCCGTAAAGACTTTATATATCAGATTGTCATCGAACGAAGCTGCCATTCCGATTGTCTGCGGAAATACGGTAGCGATGCCTGCCCGTCCTACTCCGTGGAGTGCCTCATTCCACCAGTCGTATGCCTTGATGCCCAGTCGTGGTATGGCAGGTGAGGCGTTTTGCATGAGTGCGGCTTTTTCTTCCAAAGTCAGTCGTCCAAGTAAGTCGGATGCTCTTTCTTCAGGAGTAAGATTGGTGTTTTGATAAGGGAACTGCTGTCCCATGAGTGGAGTTGCGAATAAGAACATACCCAACCCCATGAGTGTGTTAAGTTTTTTGTTCATGTTTTTATAGTATTAATGTGTTACTAACCCTCTTGGGGCAAAGATAAAAAGAATTTTGCTATAAGGAGGGCAAAGTATCCTCTAAAAAATAGTTCCAATTTTTAGAAGGGCTGCTAAGTTAGGAGAGAGGACTGATTGGAACTGTTTTTGAGAATTTGTTGGTATAGGTAAGCCGTTGTGGCATGTGAGATGGATGTACCTTCATATAAAATAAAGGAATATGTGTACTGGATATGATGAAATCGAGTGATAGTTATTTCTGTGTTTTCTATAAAAAAGGAAAACCGCTTCGACAATTCCTTGCATTTCCCGGTACTGGGCGTCAGGTTTTTGTCAAAGCGGTTTAAATACTAATTTTACGCTATGAACTATGTTAGGTCTATAGGGTAGGGATACTTGTTCTATTTTTTCAAGTAAAAGACTTTATTTCGGCAGATATTTGTTCCAGTCTGGCGTTTGTGTGATACCAAATCCGGCATTGATTTCATCGCTTGGTACAGGATAGCAGAACTGTGCAATATCGAAGTTGGTATATTTGTACGAAACCTGATCTTCGACGTTTGCATATACATCAGCCTTTTCACCCCAGCGGCGTAAATCGTAGAAGCGGAAACCTTCCTGGAACAATTCGCGGGCACGTTCGTCTTTCAGGAATGCAAATACCTTGTCTTTCGTATCACCTAAATCGTTGATGTTGGTTATTTTCGAGTTTCTCTTGGCAACAGTCAGCAGTGCTTCCTTGGCACCGTTCAGGTCGGGTTGTGCGGCACGCAGTTTCGATTCAGCAATAATCAGTTCCATTTCGGGAGCATTGACGATGTAGTTGGTTGCGTATGCCGTGTTTCCTCCTCCGAACCAGAATTTACCACCGTATTGTAGCTGGGTATACGAGCCTTTCTTGATGGTAGGAAGATAAAGTGAACCTCTACAGTCAGTGTCTGCTATCAGGTTACGCATGCGCTGGCTTGGCAGACCTCCGTAGGTAGTCCATACATTTCCACAGGCGTTGGCAGACCAGCTGTTGTTTACATCGATAGCCAGACGGAAGATACATTCCGAATTGCTGTCGCCGCCTGTATATAGTTTTTTATAATCGTCTATGGTGTAGGCTTCTACCTTTTTACCTGAATGCTGGAGTGCATTCGATGCATATTTTTCGGCATTGCTGAAGTCTTCCATATATAAATAGGTACGTGCCAGCAGGCCTTCGACAGTTGCTACTGACAGATACTGGTTGGTACCTCTTCCTTCTGTTTTACTTTCTGTGTAACAAGTCAGTGCATTGTTAAAGTCGTCCAGTATAGCCTGGTAGCATTGTCCTACGGTAGAACGGCTGACCTGTTCGAAAGCTTTTACCGGTTCGTCGACAATCACCACACCGATGGCCTCACTGTTGTCTGTTGTTCCGTTTACCTTTATCTGCTTGCCGAAGACATTGGTCATAGACAACATGGCATATCCTCTCAGTCCGTAGGCTTCCGCCATATATTGTTTCAATGCGGCTTTATCGGCATCGGCAACGGTTGCTTCCAGTTCTTTCCCCGCTTTAATGATACGTGAAGCATTGTCTACCACCTTATAACCATATTCCCATATACCACTCAGATAAGAGTCGTCGGGAGTTATACTATAGTGGTTAATGGTAGTCCAATGATTGGCGGAGCCGTTCAGGTAAGCCATGTCACCGGCCATATCGCCGATGGTAAGCGAATAGTTCCCGGCAAAATAGAACGCGAACAATTGATAATAAGTTCCGTTCAGTGCATATTTCAGGTTGTCCACACTTGTCAGTCCGTTGTCGACATCTATTCCTTCGTTGTACTCTGTATCGAAGAAATTGTTGCAGGAAGCAAAGCTCCCGGCCAGGGCTGAACAGATAAGCAGGCGAGTGATAAACTTCTTCATATTTCGTTCTTGTTTGATTCGTTAAACATATTTATTTAAAATCCGAGAGTAATTCCGGCAAGGAATGTTCTTGTAGATGGATACTGGAATGAAATCAATCCGCTTGTGTATGTTTCAGGATCGTAACCTACGAAATCCTTTGCCTTGAATGTATAGATGTTGTCAACAGATACATAGATACGCATGTTGTCTATCAGCGCTTTTTTCAAAAGTCCTTTAGGCAGTGTATATCCCAGTTGCAGATTCTTTACACGCAAGAAGTTTCCGCTATACAGGAACCGTGAAGAATGATTATTTTCTCCTGTGGTATTTCCGTATACATACTTGGGAACATCGGTGTAACGGTTGTTTTCGGTCCATGCATTCTCATACAGATAAGTTGTTGGAGTGACATTCCCCTGACTTCCTGCGGCGTTGAAGAAGCGGTTCGAAACAGCATAAACTTTACCTCCCAGTCGGTAATTGAAGTCGGCCGAGAAGTCGAAGTTCTTCCATTGTATGCGTGTGCCGAAACCTCCATAGGCTTTAGGGTCGGCCGAACCGAGGTATCTTTTCTCACATTCGTTCCAGTTGGTTGTGGTTTCGTCGCCTGAAGCATTTTTATACCATAACGGATTTCCCGTATTCGGGTCTACACCTGCATATTCTACCATATAGAATTGTCTTAAAGGATAGCCTTCCTGTTGGATTGTATAGGTACCTTCAATCGGTTTTCCTCCAGAAAGTTTCGTAACACGGTTTTGGTTGAGTGTAACGTTGGCGTATGCTGTCCATGTCCATCCCTTGGTTTGCAGGATGGTACCGTTCAGACCTATTTCCACACCTCGGTTTCTCATCGATCCGATGTTCTGATATACTTTGCTCAAGCCGGTAACCTGAGAGATAGGCAGTTCAAACAGCATGTTGGAAGTAGCCTCGTTGTAGAAATCTACAGTCAGGTTCCATCTTCTGGCAAGTGTAATATCCAGTCCGATATTCAGCTTCTTGCTGGTTTCCCATCCCAGGTCGGGAAGATTCAACGATACGGGAACGATACCCGGCGTGCTGTCATAGTTGTATCCGGCGCTGTAGAAACCACGGGCCGCATACCAGTCAATATCCTGATTACCTACCGTTCCGTAGCTTGCACGCAGTGCCAGGTTGGTCAAGAGGTCATTGTCTTTCAAGAATTCTTCTTCAGAGATACGCCATTTGCCGCCTACCGACCAGAAGTTACCCCAGCGGTTATTACTGCCGAATACCGACGAACCGTCACGACGGAAGCTTACCTGTCCGTAATATTTGCCCAGATAATCGTAGCTGGCATTCAGAAAGAAAGAAGCCAGACGTGCTTGACGGGTAACATACGACGGATTGCCGTAAGAAGAACCGGCCATATTCAGTTCCCGATATCCTCTCAGCGGAAAGTTGATGCCTGCATACGATTCATTCCAGTAATTCTTCCACTGTGCTTCTTGTCCGAGCATAATGTTCAGATTATGCTTTTCATTGAATGTATGCATCCAGTTCAATGTATTGGTCCATGTAATGGTGGTGGTATTCGAATTATATTGCATGCCACGTCCGTTGTCGTTTGCTCCCTGATTATTGTACCAGCTCCAGAAATCGTACTGACGTGTGCCATATGAGTTGATACCTAATGATGTTTTCAGAATGAATCCCTTTCCAAAATCGATGGCGAAATAAGGATTCAGATTGATCGTTGTAGTTTTTGTATTATAGATATCTCCTTCATCCTTGTCGTATACGGCAAGCGGGTTGTACGAGATACTGGTGTTATAACTGCCGTCTTCGTTGTAGAACGGATCGAGAGGTGTTGCTTTCATGGTCGCACTAACAAACGGATTCGAGAAGGAACCTCCGGTTGATTGTGAGAAGGCATCCATGTCGGCCAGCGCGAATGAGGTATTGAATCCGAAGCTGAACCATTTGTATGACGTTTCCAGATTGAGGCGGGCAGAGTATCGTTTCATACCGCTGTTGATGGCTACGCCTTCCTGATTCAGGTAACCTACACTGGCGTAGTAGCGTGTCTTGCCGTTTCCACCGCTGAAACTGAGGTTGTAGTCCTGATAATATCCGGTACGTGTGATGGCATCGATCCAGTCGTAACTCTGAATCCCGTCCCAGTTGTAGTCTGATTTGATCTTGGCCATAGCCGATTCGTAAGTGTATTTCTCCGGGTTGCTGTTTACCAGTCCTTGAGCGAATAAATCAGCGGTCTGCTGTGCGTTGCAGAAAGAGAAGTTGTTTGGAGCAATGGTTGTGAATCCCTGCTTGATATCCAGGTCAATATGCATGGCACCTTCCTGTCCCTTTTTGGTCGTGATGACGATGACTCCGTTGGCTGCACGCGAACCGTAGATGGCCGTAGCGTTGGCATCTTTCAAGACTGTAATTGTTTCTATATCGGCTGTATTGATATTAGCCAGCGGGTTGAATGCACGGTTGTTGCTAACCGATGCGGCATCCGTATCCGAATTCATCGGCATGCCGTCGATGATATAAAGAGGTTGCGTGCCCGAGTTCACGGAACTTTCACCTCGGATGTAGACATTAGCCTGAGCACCTGGCATGCTTGTTGAGTTGTTCATCTGTACACCCGGCATACTTCCTTCCAGCGCTTTCATGAAGTTGGCGTCCGTATGCGATTCGAGGGTAGTAGGACTTGCCACGTTGGCGGCTCCTGTGAATGTGCTTTTCTTGGTCACTCCGTAACCTGTCACCACAACTTCATCCAGCACCTTGGTATCCGGTTGAAGCGTAACGTTTAGTTCTGGCTTGATGTCAAGTTCGCGGCTTTGCATACCGATAAATGATATAATTACCTTCTTGGCACTTTCCGGAATGTTGCTAAGCGTAAATTTACCATCGATGTCGGTAACTGTTCCTGTGTTGGTTCCTTTGATAAGAACGGAAGCTCCCACGATAGGGAGATTGTCTTCTTCAGAGATGACCACTCCTGTCATCTTTGATACTTGTGCCATCGCTATGCTGATGCAGGCAAAGAAACAAGTGCAGATTAAAAGCAATTTTTTTTTTCATAAGATCTCTCGTTTTAGGTTAAGTCTAAAAACTAAGAACAGCAAACAGGTAAGAATTGTTTGCTGTTTTTATGAAAAAATATAAAAAAAGTTCTTTATATGCTTCCTTTTGTCTGCAATGAGGCTTTTATTGCATCTTTTCGGCTAAATATTGTCCTGTATATGACGCTCCGCAACGAGCTACTTCTTCCGGAGTACCGCAAACCACGAGGTTGCCTCCCATATCTCCTCCTTCCGGACCGAGATCGATTACATAGTCAGCACATTTTATGACATCCATGTTGTGTTCGATGATGACAACAGTATGTCCGCGTGCAATCAATGAATCGAAAGCTTTCAGTAATTTCTTGATATCGTGGAAATGGAGGCCGGTAGTTGGTTCGTCAAATACAAAAATAGTGGGTTGCGATTTTTCTATACTCAGAAAATAAGCCAGTTTTACGCGCTGGTTTTCTCCTCCCGAAAGTGTAGAGGAAGATTGTCCCAGTTTGATGTATCCTAATCCGACTTCCTGCAAAGGCAAAAGCTTTTTCACAATTTTTTTCTGTCCGTGTCCATCGAAAAATTCAATGGCCTGGTTGACTGTCATTTCAAGTATGTCGTAGATATTCTGCCCTTCATAGCGTACTTCCAATGTATCGCTCTTGAAACGTTTGCCGTGACACGACTCACATTCCAGCACCAGATCGGCCATGAACTGCATTTCTACCGTGACGGTTCCTTCTCCCTTACATTCTTCACATCGCCCTCCTTCGGTATTGAAAGAAAAGTATCCTGCCGAATAGCCCATTTGTTTAGATAAGGGTTGGTCAGCAAACAGTTTTCTTATTTCATCGTATGCTTTGATGTAAGTGACAGGATTGCTGCGCGACGATTTACCTATCGGATTCTGATCGACGAACTCTATGTCTTTTACCATCTGGATATCACCTTCCAGGGATACAAATTCACCCGGACGGTCACTACTTTCGCTGTATTCCCGTTTTAAGGCCTTGTAGAAAATATCACGTACCAAAGTACTTTTTCCCGAGCCGCTCACTCCGGTTACAACTGTCATTACGTTGAGCGGAAAACGTACATCAATACCTTTCAGGTTGTTTTCTCTTGCACCTTTTATTTCTATGTAGTTATTCCACGACCGGTGGGTCTGCGGACGTTCGATGGTTTCTTCTCCAAGCAGATATTTTACCGTATAACTGTTACTTCCGGGTTTCAGGTCTTTCATATCTCCCTGATAGACGATTTCTCCTCCCAGTCGACCGGCCTTAGGACCTATGTCAATAATATAATCGGCAGCACGGATGATTTCTTCATCATGTTCTACTACAACAACCGTATTGCCCAACTGTTGCAATTGGCGAAGTACCTTGATAAGCTTGTCCGTATCACGGCTGTGCAGACCGATGCTCGGTTCATCCAATATGTAAAGAGAGCCTACCAGACTGCTTCCTAACGATGTGGCAAGATTGATACGCTGACTTTCACCACCCGAAAGCGAGTTGCTGAGTCGGTTTAAAGTCAGATATCCCAGTCCTACGTCGAGCAGGAAAGTAAGTCGGTTGTTTATTTCGTTCAGCAGACGCTGAGCTATCAGTTGGTCATGTTCGTCCAATTGAAGCGTACGGAAGAATTCCTTCAACTGGTAGACTGGCATTTCTACCAGTTCTGCTATGGTGCGTCCTCCTACCTTCACGTAGAGGGCTTCTTTCTTCAAGCGGCTTCCGTGACATTCGGGGCAAGTAGTCTTACCCCGGTAACGTGCCAGCATTACACGATATTGTATTTTGTATTGATTCTCTTCCAGCATTTTGAAGAATGAATCAATACATACCTTATCGCGTGGTCCGTGCCAGAGATAATCTTTCTGTTCCTGGGTCAGATTATAATAAGGTTCAAAAATAGGGAAATCATGAGCCGGAGCTTCGCGCAAGAATTCGGTGAGCCATTCACTCATCTTTTCGCCTCGCCAGCACATGACGGCACCGTCGTATACACTCAGGGCACGGTTGGGAACTACAAGATGTTCATCGATACCGATAATCTTTCCGAATCCTTCGCAGGTAGGACATGCACCGATAGGAGAGTTGAATGAAAACATTTGGTCGCTGGGCTCTTCGAACTTCATTCCGTCAGCTTCAAATTTGGTACTGAATGAATGCAGTTTGGTTGTGCCGTCGGGCAGATAAAACCGTAACATACAAGCTCCGTCTCCTTCGTACATAGCCGTTTCGGCAGAGTCGGTCAGGCGGCTGACAGCATCTTTGGTGTCATCACAACTCATGCGGTCGACCAGCAGATATACAGTATCGTGAGGGTTGTACTGATATTCTTCCATACGTGTCATTTCACCGTTTACTTCCAGACGGGTAAAACCTTGTTTCATGTCCATGTCTATCTGTTCGGCTTCATTGCGTCCCTCGCGAGGGATAATAGGTGTCAGTACCGTGTAGCGTGTACCTTTGGGGTATGAAAGCATACAGTTTACAATATCTTCCGGACTGTCTTTCTTTACAAGTTGTCCGCTTACGGGAGAATAAGTCTTGCCGATACGTGCAAAAAGCAGGCGGAGATATTCATATATTTCCGTCGATGTCCCTACAGTGGAACGCGGATTCCGGCTGATTACTTTCTGTTCGATAGCAATTGCAGGCGGAATACCTTTGATAAAGTCACATTCAGGTTTGCTCATTCGTCCCAAGAACTGGCGTGCATACGATGAAAGACTCTCCACATAGCGGCGTTGTCCTTCGGCATACAAGGTATCGAAAGCCAGTGAGGATTTTCCCGATCCCGATAATCCGGTGATAACAACTAACTTATTACGAGGTATATCGACATCGATATTCTTCAGGTTATTCACCTTTGCGCCTTTTATAGATATGTATTTGCTGTCAGACATGCTTAGAATCGTTTAGTTTCAATAGGCAAAGATAGTGAAATATTTTAAAGAAGTTTTCATTCTTTACCGGCAAAATTAGCTGGATATATATCTCTTTAACAGTATTATCGCAACAAAACGCAGTCTTTTCTGCATGCTTTTCTATATCGATATTCTTTTGTAACGATTAAGCAAAAAGAAAGTTCGTGATTATTTTTTTCGTTATCTTTGCCCTCTCGATAATAATGAATAAAAAATATGAAATCAAAAGTTTTATTGGTTTGCCTGGCAATGCTTTTACTGATTGCCGGAAGCGTTGAGGCGCAAACTTATCCGAAGCGTGAATTTCGCGGTGCATGGATACAATGTGTGAATGGGCAGTTTCAAGGTATGCCGACAGAGCAGATGAAAGCTACCCTGATCAGACAGTTAGACAATCTGAAAGGTGCTGGCATCAATGCCATAATATTTCAGGTTCGTGCCGAGTGTGATGCTCTTTATGCATCGACTTATGAACCGTGGAGCCGGTTTCTCACAGGATTACAAGGTAAAGCACCTCAGCCGGGATGGGATCCTCTCCAGTTTATGGTAGAAGAATGTCATAAACGCGGAATGGAACTTCATGCGTGGATCAATCCTTATCGGGCTCAGACAAAGGGAACTACAGCCTTGTCGCCCATGCACCCTTATAATAAATATCCAAGACTTTTTGTACGCTACGGCGGACAGTTGTATTTCGATCCGGGCTATCCTGAATCGAGAGCCTATATCTGTAAAATAGTACGCGATATAGTTTCTCGTTATGACATAGATGCCATTCACATGGATGACTATTTCTATCCTTATCCGATTCCAGGAGAGGAGTTCCCCGATAACGTCAGTTTTGCTGCTTACGGACGTGGATTTACCAGCAAGGCCGACTGGAGAAGAGATAATGTAAACGTATTGATAAAGGAGATACACGAAACCGTACGCAGTTGTAAGCCTTGGGTTAAATTTGGAGTTTCACCTTTTGGTATATACCGCAATAAGCGGTCTAATCCGAATGGTAGTGATACGAACGGACTTCAGAACTATGATGATTTGTATGCCGATGTCTTGCTTTGGGTAAACAATGGTTGGGTGGACTATAACATTCCTCAAATTTATTGGGAAATCGGACATCCGGCTGCTGATTATGAAAAGCTGGTTCGCTGGTGGGCACGTAATTCTGCTGCACGTCCTTTGTTCATCGGACAGGATGTGATACGAACGGTGTCGAAAGCCGACCCAAAGAATCCTGCACAAAACCAGATGCCGGCTAAGTATAAATTGCAGCGTATGTTTCCTACGATACAAGGTAGTTGTCAGTGGTACGCTGCAGCTGTTGTAGAAAACAGAGGGAACTATCGTAACATGCTGGTGAATGTCTATCACAAATATCCCGCATTACTTCCTACATCTCCCTTTATCGATGATAAAGCTCCCGGCAAGGTGAAGAAACTGAAGCCTGTGTGGACAGCCGATGGTTATATTCTTTTCTGGACGGCTCCAAAAGCGAAGGACGAAATGGATAAGGCTGTACAATATGTGGTATATCGGTTTGCAAATAAGGAGAAGGTAAATTTGAATGATCCTTCTCATATAGTGGCAGTCACTAATGATACTTTTTATAAACTTCCATATGAAGATGGAAAAACGAAATACAGTTATGTGGTAACAGCGCTCGACCGTTTGCATAACGAATCGAAATCCGTCAAGAAAAAAGTTAAATTATAAAATATCTTTGTTTCTGAATCCCGTTCATCTTTTGGACGGGATTTTTTTGTTATAGGTAGAGCCATTTTTTTATTAATTCTTTCTGCTTGAGTTTGTTATTCTGTAAGATTTGTTTAACTTTGCAAAGAACACAAAACAAACAGGAGTGTGCCTTGGTAAAGAAGGCGGTCCCTACACTTCGAAAAACAAATCCTAAGATTCTTTGGGGGACAAGAACCTTAAAAAACAATAAGCGCTATGAAGAAGTTATTATTAACCGTTGTATTGGGATTATGTACACTGGCAGGCTTTTCTCAGGCAAGATTTGACGTGCATGCCGGTATGTCTATGGCAAACATCACCAATAGTGATGCAGACATGAAGATTGGCTATTCAGTAGGAGTAGGAATGGATTATGCTATTACAGATATGTGGGCTTTCCAGACCGGATTGAATTTTACGAGCAAGGGCTGTAAGGAATCGGAAGACGGAGCTACTGCGAAGTTTAATCCCGTTTATCTGGATATACCTTTGCTTGCAGCTGTGAAACTTCCTATCAGTGAAGGAAATACTTTCGTTATCAATGCCGGTCCGTATGTAGGCTTTGGCTTGGGGGGAAAAATGACGGTTGAACAAGGAGGAGCTGAAGTAGGAACTAAGTTGTTTAAGAAAGTGGATGGAGCCGATGAGGCTGTGATGAACCGTTGTGCAGTAGGCTTGCAGTACGGAGTAGGCTTTGAGTTGGGATATAGATATTTATTGAATCTGACAGGCCAGTATGGATTTACCAATATGATAAAGGAAAGCTGGGCTCATGAAAGCAATAAGAATCTGGCTTTCTTGATTACTGTAGGTTATCGTTTCTGATAAAACCGGATATTGGTCTTACTTAAAATAAAGAATAAAGCCGTTTCAGTCGTATTTATCTTGAAGACTGAAACGGCTTTTTTTATGTAATTTAATATATGCCTGGAGCAGCGTTCTGCTTAAAGTTGTCGTAATTTCCTGTAATCTGCTTTTCGTTTTCAGGATTCAGTTCGATTGCTTTTTTCATATCTTCCACCGAACCGTCCTTATCTCCTTTCAGCAGGCGGATACGTCCTCTTTCCTGATAGAAGACAGCATTCTGAGGCATCAGTTCTGTTGCTTCGGTATACAGTTCGACAGCCTTGTCGAATCCCTTCTGTTCAGCCAGCATTTCTCCTTTCAGCAAGTAAGCCTTTTCATTGAACGGGTTGATTTCCAGTACTTGATCGAAGCATGTATAGGCTTCCTGAGTTTCACCGAGTGCCGCATGTATCTTTCCTTTCAGCAAGAGAGCATCTTCTTCTTCGGGAGCAATGGAAAGAACTTTTTCCAGATCGCCCATGGCATCTTTAGCCTGACGCATGTCCCACAAGACCTCGGCACGGAGGAGATAGGCAGCGGCATATTCTTCGTTCTGGGCAATAGCCTTAGTCAGCATGACGATAGCTTGCAAGTCGTTCTTCATGCCACGTGCAGCCTTGGCTGCCAGGTAGTAGGCAAGGGCATTGGTTTCGTCAAGCTTGATGGCTTTCTGACAAGCGTCGTCCATGCTTTCGTAATCTTCCTGCATGTAGCAGATGCTGGCCAGCGACAGCAGACCTTTTACGTTTTCGGGAGTCTTATCAATCAGGCGGTCGAGAGTGATGCGTGCATCGTCGGTACGTCCCGCTTCCACGTAAGCATTAGCAAGCAGTTGTAATGTTTCCGGCTCATCGTTCAGCTCTATGGCTTGTTCGAAACATTTTATGGCATAAGCCAGTTGATGCATGTTGTGTGCGCGTATGCCGTCGTATTTCAGGATTTCGAAATTTTTCTTTTCCTGTTTAGCTTGTTGGTCTTCGCTCGGTTTGCTTCCTCCGAATAAGGATGATAATAAGCCCATAATTTTATCTTTTTATGTTAATGTGTTGCAAAGATAACGAGAAAATTAACTTAATGAATATGTTTGCTGAAAAGAAATTCGTATGTTTGCACGACAATAAAGCTGTGAATTTAAAAAAGATAAATTATGAAAAAGATGCTGTTGGCCATTGTTGCCTTGCTGGCATGCCATACCATGCAGGCACAATATTTCTGTACAACTAATGGTACAGAATTGCACTACGTAAATTATGATGAGGCAGGACAAAGCCTGTCGAACGAAACGGTTACAGTATATAATGGGGTGAATAACGCTTCAGGAGCAAGTGCGCAGTACTTGGCTAAGATTGTAACCAACAAGACAAAGAACAATACCAGCTATACACTTTATAACTGGAGTTACGATGGTAATGTAACTACCTGTCAGGAAGACTTGATGTACGGCCCTTATATCAAATCGGATTCCGATCCGGCCAAATATGACTCGAAGGCACGTCAGGCTATGGCAGAAGATTTGAAGCTGAAAGGGGATAATTCTTTCACGATCAAAAAGCAGGCCAATGCAGGTGAAGCTATTCCTGACCGCTCTTATTCGCTGATTTCAAACATGTTGAAGAATGAAGTAACTATTTCGGGCGCAGCTTACATGGGAACGGAACAGGTCAGTACAACTGCCGGTAAGTTCGATTGTATCAAGATTTCATACCTGAAACGTACAAAGATTGTGCTGAAATCGGAAACTATCCGTGTGACTGAATGGTATGCCGAAGGTATCGGTCTGGTAAAATCGGAAACTTACAATACCAAAGGCGAGCCGGATGGCAAGACGATTCTGGTGAAAATTGTAAAATAAGCTGATAAACAAACAGGCTGTATGTGCCGGTAACATAAAAATCTCCTACTTTTGTAGGAGATTTTTTATTTCTAAGTTTCAATCTGTATGTAAGATTTTACTTCTGCAATTCTATTTTGAGGCGACCTCTTTTTTATAATCTTAAATCACTTCAATGCCCTGCTGCCGGCAAAGTTCCAGACTTAAATCCTTCAGTTTGAACTTCTGAATCTTTCCACTTCCCGTCATCGGGAATTCCTTTACAAAGAAAATGTATTTCGGAATCTTGTAGCGAGCAATCTTTCCTTCACAGAACTCACGGACATCGTATTCGTTCATCGTACATCCTTCGTGCAGGATGATGAAGGCTCCCACCGCCTCACCGTATTTTTTCGAGGGGACACCTGCCACCTGTACATCCTTTATGCCCGGCATCTGATAGAGAAATTCCTCTATCTCGCGCGGATAGATATTCTCTCCTCCACGGATAATCATATCCTTGATACGTCCCGTGATGCGGTAATTACCGTTCTCGTCTTTTACACCTAGGTCGCCCGAGTGCAGGAAGCCGTTCTTGTCTATTACTTCGGCAGTAGCTTCCGGATTCTTGTAGTACCCTTTCATGGTATTGTATCCACGGTTGCACATTTCGCCCTGTACGCCTTGTGGACATTCCTCACCCGTTTCCGGATCGAGAACCTTTACTTCCGTAAACTCGAAGTCGTGTCCTACCGTAGTGAAGCGTACCTCCTGCGGATCGTCGATGCGGCTGTGCGTCATGCCCGGCGAGGCCTCTGTCAGACCATATACGCTGGTTACCTTCATAAACATTTTTTCTTCCACCTGCTTCATCAGCTCTATCGGACAGAGCGATCCTGCCATGATACCCGTGCGCAGGCAGGACAGGTCGAACAGGTCGAACATCGGATGATTCAGTTCGGCAATGAACATGGTCGGTACCCCATAGAGTGCCGTACAGCGTTCCTTATGGATGGAAGCGAGCACCAGCAGCGGGTCGAACCGTTCTACCATGACTTCTGTACAGCCGTGCGTCAGGCAGTTCATGGTGGCGAGCACCACCCCGAAACAATGGAACAGCGGTACGCAGACACAGAGCTTGTCGTCGGAAGTGAACTTCATGTGCTCTCCTGTCAGGAATCCGTTGTTGGCGATATTATAGTGGGTAAGCATCACTCCCTTGGGGAAGCCCGTCGTACCCGAAGTATATTGCATGTTTACTGTATCGTGGCAGTTGACTTTTTTCTTCGCCTCGTCGAGTACTGTATCGTCGATGTTGTTTCCCAGCAGCAGAATCTCCGCCGTGTTGTACATGCCGCGATACTTTTCCTGACCGATATAGATAACGTTTCGCATGTGCGGGAAACGTTTGCTTTTCATGTGACCACGCTCGAATGTTTTCAGCTCGGGAAGCATGCGGTACGTCATTTCCACAAAGTTACTGTCCTTTTCTCCGTCGACAATACAAAGTGTATGCATGTCCGAGTTCTCGCACAAGTATTCCAGCTCCGACTGCTTGTAGTTGGTATTGACGGTAACGGCTACCGCACCAATCTTGGCACAGGCATAAAGAAACGTCAGCCAGTCGGGGACGTTTCGTGCCCATATTCCTACATGCGTGCCGTGCGTAATGCCGATGGCAAGCAATCCCTTTGCCATATTGTCTACACGGCGGTTGAACTGACTCCACGTAAAACGCAGGTTACGGTCGGAGTATACGATATATTCCTTGTCGGGCGTTTCGGCGGCCCAGTGCTCCAGCCAGTCGCCCAGTGTTCTTTCCGATAATTGTATCATACGCAGTCGGTTTATCAGATGGGAGTATAGATAACGGCCAGGATGCGGGCTTCCTGTCCCTCGAACGCATGAACGTGATGCGGTACGATGAGTCATAGTAAATGGTATCTCCTTCTTCCAGCAGATACGTATACTTGCCATAGTTAATTTCCAGCGTTCCTTTCAGTACCATGATGAACTCTTCTCCTTCGTGCGCCGAGAGATTGAATTCACTGTTCCCGTCTGCATCGATGTCGACAATGAACGGCTCCATGTGTCGGTCGGTCTTGCTGCGCGACAGGGCATGATAATGCAGATGCTGCCGGGCGTCGAGTGCATTGTTCGAAAAGCTGATGGTATCGTCAGCTTCTCCGCGCCGGCATACTACCGGACCGGCTTCGTCGGGCTGGTCGTCGAGGAAGGTTCCCAGACGTACTCCCAAGGCGCGTGCCAGTTTTACCAGTGGAGCAAGCGACGGAATATCAATATTTTCTTCGATGCGGGTTATTTGTTCGATGGCGAGGCCGGTACGGTCTGCCAGTTCATCCAGACTTATTTCTTTGGCCATTCTGAGACCTTTGATCTTTTCTCCGATAACGTTTGTTCTATCCATAGTATAAGCAGTTTTTGTTAATGCGTAAGCCCTTATTGGGCTTTTAATGAATAAGGTCGGTGACAAATATAGTAAAGATTTTATAATACGCACGGTATAGATGTCTAAAAAAGGTTACAGTGCTTTTCCGTTCATATTCAGTTAACTAATATTTTCATAAAAAAACATATACGGCAGGCTGGTTGTGAACTAAAGTGAAAGTACCCTTGTTCTGATTTAGACGGTTTGGCCGTTTAAAAGACATTTGAAGTTCTTTCAAACATAAACAGAAAGAGTATGAAACTGATTATGACCGACCGCCCTGTCGACGTAAGTTTTCTGAAGAACGAGGCGGTGAAATATATCGATTTGTCATCCCTGCGGATAGCCAACTGCATGGGATGCTTTGGATGCTGGACAAAGACGCCGGGCAAATGTGTGATTCGTGACGACGCCACCCGGGTTTATCCGTATATTGCCGCAAGCGATACGGTACTGTATGTCAGTCGGCTGTGTTACGGCGGCTACGACAGCGTGATGAAAACCATGCTGGAGCGTGCCATCCCCGTGCAGCAGGCTTTTATACGCATCCACAAGGGAGAAACGCATCACGTACAGCGTGCCGTGACGATGAAGAAAGCCACGATTCTTGCCTACGGTGACATCTCGCCCGAAGAGCAGGAGATTTTCCGGCAACTGATAGCCCGTAATGCCATCAATATGAGTTTTGAGAGTTATGAAGTGAAGTTTACAACCGAGGCCATGTTGAACGATGTGGTAAAAGAAATTGTAGAAAAATGGGAAACGTGCTGATTCTGAACGGCAGCCCGAGGGCACCGAAGTCTAATTCGCGGCAATATGCCGAAATCTTTTCGGCCAACTGTCAGTTGCCGTCAGACTATTTCAATATATCGAAGAGCAATCATGCCGAACTCTGCCGGAGGATGTCGGAGTATTCCGATGTGTTGCTGGTGTTTCCGCTTTATGCCGATTCGCTTCCGGTAGGTTTCCTGAATTTCCTGAAGCATCTGGAAGCCAATCCTCCGAAGCGGAAACCAATTGTGTCTATCCTGATTAACTGCGGTTTTCTGGAGCATCAGCAAAACGATATTGCTTTGAAGATGCTGCGTTTCTTCTGCCGGAAGAACGGTTATCAGATAGGTTCGGTATTGGCATTGGGAAGTGGAGAAGCGATTCTTGGCACCCCGTTCCGTTATGTAGCGGTCAGAGCGGTCAAGAAGCTGGCGAAATCTGTCGGAAGCGGGAGTTACCGTACGATACGTGCCACCATGCCGCTGAGCAAACGCTTGTTTCTCTGGGCTGCCACGTACTACTGGACTTGGTACGGCAAGCGTTTCGGAACAACCAAGGAGCAGATGCAGACCATGAAGATTGAGTAAGATGAGTCTTGCGTCGGAAGGAAACTTTGGGATAGAACAAAAACATTTCATTTTGACAAAAAGTCAATTCATCTGTCTGAGAATCTTTTTTTTCGGACATTAGATGAGGAAGTGCCGGAAAAACGCAACGGTATGAAGTCGCGGATTTTCAGAATGTCAGAAATATAATCCTAAAGTCGTGCTTTTGTTTCGGATGAACGTGAAACGGGAATATCCGGATGGTATAAAGCGGAAAGAAAAGCAAAATGACGGTTGGCTTTCGACGGCGGAAGAAGAGTATCTGGCGTATTGCTGCTGCTTGTCGGGGATTTTTCACCCTTTTCTGGGCATGTTCATGCAAAATGTCACGAGGTTTTGGGTAAAACGTCCCGACGTTTTGAGAAAATTTGTACAAAAACTTTTGAGTTTGTGTTCTGCTTTTGAGTTTTTCCGCAGGAAAGTCTTTCCATTTTCGCAGGAATGTCCCCCAATTACCGCTGCCAACCTGTAGAAAAGGCCCTTTGGCGGACATGATTTTCGGCAGGAGGCCATTTCCTACACGCAGAAGAAACTTTTTATAGCTGAGGCTTGTTAGCTGTTGGAGAGATATTGCTTTTATTTGTCTGTGTAAATGCTTTTTTTTCTGTCTTTTTGTCAATGACCGTATTCGTCTTTTTGTAGCGTCTGCCTCCTGTGCTACAAAATTGTTTTGTACCTTTGCGCCGACAAAAAATAAGACGAATGAAAGAGGCTTTTATCAAACTTCATCTTTCGGTACTGATAGCCGGAGGTACGGGAGTATTCGGGCGTTTGATTACCCTGAACGAGGGACTGCTGGTGTGGTATCGTATGCTTTTTGCAGGTGTGTTGTTTTATATCGTACTTTTCCTGCTGAAGAAACTGCGCAAACTTCCAGTTCGCGATGCTCTGCGTATTGCCTCGGTAGGATTGTTGCTGGCAGTACACTGGCTGTTTTTCTATGGCAGTATCAAGGCATCGAACGTATCTATCTGGGTGGTTTGCCTGTCGCTGATGAGTTTCTTCACCGCCTTGTTCGATCCGCTTATCAACCGTCACCGCGTATCGGCAAGCGAAATCGTATTCAGTCTGATAGGAGTGGCGGGCATTGTGCTTATCTTTCATTTCGATATCCGTTATCGGACGGGTATTCTCATGGGAGTGGTGTCGTCGGCACTGGCTTCCTTGTTTACCATCTGCAACAAGAAAGTGGCATCGGGTTATCCGTCGGGCATTACCTTGCTCTATGAAATGGGAGGGGGATTTGCGGGCCTGACCTGCATGTTGCCTTTGTATCTGTATTTCTTTCCTGTACCTACCATATTGCCTTCGGCTACTGATTTCGGCTATTTGCTGGTGTTTGCTTCAGTGTGTACCGTTCTGTTGTATATCCTTCAGATACAGGTGCTGAAGAAGATTTCGGCGTTTACGTTCAATCTTACTTACAATCTGGAGCCTATTTACAGCATCATTCTGGCAATGATTATCTTTCGGGAAGCAAAGGACTTGAACTTCAGTTTTTATACCGGACTGGGACTGATATTTCTTTCTGTCGTGATGCAGACGGGAAGGGTGGCTTGGCAGGCGAAGAAAAATCAATTAAAACCCTAAAGCATGGACGATTTGAGATTACGCATACAACAGTTGTTGCAGCAGTTGAACGAACGGGTGTTCGGCAAGGAGCATGTCATCGCGCTGTCGCTGCTTTCTGCCGTGGCAGGCGAGAGCATCTTTCTGCTGGGACCTCCGGGAGTGGCAAAGAGTATGGTGGCACGCCGCCTGAAACTGGCTTTCCGCGGCGGAGAGGCTTTCGAGTATCTGATGTCGCGTTTCAGTACGCCCGATGAGATTTTCGGACCGGTTTCCATTTCGAAACTGAAGGAAGGCGATACGTACGAACGTGTGACCAAAGGGTATCTGCCTTCGGCTACGGTGGTATTTCTTGACGAAATCTGGAAGGCGGGACCGGCTATTCAGAATGTGTTGCTGACGGCTATCAATGAGAAGATTTTCCGGAACGGACGGGTGACGATGCAGCTTCCGCTTAAAGGACTGGTGGCGGCATCGAATGAGTTGCCGGCGGTAGGTCAGGGACTGGAGGCTTTGTGGGACCGTTTTCTGTTGCGTGTCATGGTGACAGGGGTGGAAGATTTGTCCGATTTCGACCGGATGATTGCTTCGGCCGACGAGAGCGAGCCGTGTGTACCGGAGGAACTTGCCATCGGCGACGAGGAGTATAGCGGATGGCAGCGGCAGATAGCAGGCATTACCTTGCATTACTCCATTTTCGAAGTGATTCATCTGCTGAAGGAAAAGATAGAGGAATACAACCGTCGCTTGCAGAATGATGAGTCGGCAGATCTTCCACTGTATGTGTCCGACCGCCGCTGGAAGAAGATGGTCAAGCTGCTGCGTGCATCGGCTTTCCTGAACGGTTCGGAGGTCGTCCGTCTGTCGGACTGTCTGTTGCTGGTACATTGCCTGTGGAGCGACGTGACGCAGAAGAATGTTACGGAGGAAATGCTTTCCGCGGCAATACGTCAGAGTGCCGAAGGGTACCTGCTGAACTTGCAGGGAGTGGACCGTGAGTTGCAGACACTGAAAGAGGAACTGAAGGCAACGGGTACGGTACGCGAGAGTCACGATCCGGGACTGATGCTGGTCGACTCGTATTATTATCAGATAGATCGGGTGCGGCTGGCAGGACGCTTGCTGATGTTTGCTTCCGATTTCCAGTCGCTCGACGATACGGGAAAACTCTTTTATCTGCATAAAGACAAGTACAAGTCGCAATGTTTCATTCTGAAGAAGTACGACCTTTCCATGCGAGGTAAGGTACCTCAGAACAAGATTTATTCCCTGCGCAAGGGAAGACGTTCGGTGTTCATCAACAATTATGAGTATCCTTTGCGCTGCAACGCCGATGCAGAACCGCTTCCGGCTATCGAGGTACGTCCGGAAAGTGACCTGACCAGACGTTTCCGGGAATTGGAGGAACTGCTTTCGCGGGTGGATGCCGGCAGCAGGGAGTTTTTCGAAACAGAGAGGGAATACTGCCGGAACCACCTGTTCCTGAACGAGAAACAACGCCGGACGATGGAAGACATGCTGTGCATGCAGCACGATTCGCTGGAGAAGTATAAAAATGAACTTGATGAGCTAAAACATGCGTACCGAAAAGAGAACGAGGAGTATCCGGATCAAGGATCTGAAAGCGACTTATTTGGAGGAGCTTCGGAGCAGGTGCTTTAAGTGTCTGGGCAAGGCTTTGCAGTACGGGACGGTGCGTCCGGGAGAGCTGGAAGGGGAAATCTGGGAGTATTACCGCAAGACGGCTCCATCTCTGCAGGAGTTTTATTCGCGCTACACACCCGAGTGGGAGGTGTTTTACGAGCACGAACAGTTGCTGCCGTCCGATTTCCTCGATTTTCTTTACCGCATGCAGTCGGCTTTTCGCAAGCGTTATTCGCTTGCCGAGCTCGACGTGCCTTATTACATCGAACGGCTGGAACGGCTGCCTTTGCTGAGTCCCGATCGGAAACGCTTGCAGGAACTTTTTCTGGATAAATGGCATTGCCTCCTTACGAATAAGGAATACGATTATCAGTATCATCACATTGAATCGCTGTGTGAGGGATTTGTTCTGCTCGACAAGCAGAGCGGACTGAAAACAGTGGAGGATGTGACGGGCTCGCGCGTCAGGTGGCTGTTGCTGAATCATCCGGAACTTTACCGTCGTGTCGTGCCCTATGAAAAAGTGATGGAACAGAACCGTCATATCCGTGAACTGGTGCGGGTCTTAGGAAAGCACAGCAAGGGAGAGAAGCGCAGTTTCGATCCGCTGGGAGGCATCCGTGAAGAGCAACTGGTTCGCCATGCCGTGCGCAGCGATATCGAGGGAGTAACATTGGGAAACGATTTGAATCATCTGCTCCCGACGGAGTATTGTTACCTGACGGATGAGGCACTTCGTCCGGTATTTATGCAGAAGTTTGTGGAAAAACGCCTGCAGGTATTCGACAGCCGTTCGGCAGAAGACAGCTCGACACTTCAGAAAGGTAGAAAGCCCGTGAGCGGTCAGGGGCCGTTTGTGGTTTGTCTGGATACTTCCGGCTCCATGCAGGGTAAGCGTGAAATGCTGGCAAAATCGGCTTTGCTGGCGGTAGCGAAGCTGGTAGACAGTACGCATCGCAAGTGTTATATCATCAACTTTGCCGAGGATATTCGTTGTATGCTGATAAAAGATTTGCGTACCGACTTTCCGTTGCTGGCCGATTTTCTGAATTATCGCTTCGATGGCGGAACCAATATGGCTCCGGCGCTGAAGGAAGCCATCCGTATGATACAGACAAACGGGTGGCATCGTTCGGACGTCGTGATGATTTCCGATTTCGAAATGCCACCCGTAGAGGACGAGTTAATGAAACAGATAATTCGTTTGAAGCAGAGAGATACTTCGTTTTATGCATTGGTTTTCGGGACTCGGCCCGAAATGGATTATCTCACTATTTGCGACCGGACTTGGGAGATGGAGATACCTTGATCTGCTGGATGGGTTGCTGAGTAACATTATCCAGCGGGATAGCCTGATATTTCACCTTGGCAAAGTCGATGGTCCGCAGGTCGATGCTGCGTATCGCGCTGTTGTACATCGTGCGGTAATAGATGGTCAGGTTCGCCATGTCGGTAGCCGATGTCCACTGTGTGGCGCTCGGAATGTCGGCCGGTACTTGTCCTAATGGAAATTCGATGCCTACCGGGATATCGAAGTTGTTCAGAATCTGGAATCCCTGAAGTACAGTCTTTTCGGCAGTGTCCTGTTGCGGAGCAGTCGACTGGTAGAAAGCTGCGCGCACGAAACGTGAAGGAGGGGTTACATCGCCCGGTATGCCTAAGAATCCGCTTCCTGCTCCGAACGATTTCAGCGGGGTAGTGCCCAGGTCTTGTGCCGGAGCCGTTCCCGGGAACAGGTTCACGTAATTGTTCAGGTTGGTGAGTTGCCATTCAAAGCCCGGAGAGTTGGTCAGTACACCTAAGTTGTTTTCGAAGAAGTGCGGGGTCTGGCCTGTTATCTCCAGTACAAGCTGTTTGCCAGCCGGATCGGTGAATCGCCAGTGAACGGTAGACGAACGCGGGTCGATGTTGACTACATGCACATTCTTTACCGCCTCTTTTACTTCATCCAGTGTGGCACAGTTACCCAAAATCCACGAAACCAGTTGGAGGTCGGATATGGTATTTTCTTTCTCTGCTGCGTTATAGTTCTCGTATTCTCCGTAGGAAGGGAAGTAGAACAGTCCGGCAGACAGTCCGGCTTCGTTCACGCCTTCCGCGATAAATTCCTTTTGTTCCACCGCCAGACCTACATATCCGTATCGTGCCGTGAACTTCATTCCGTTCACTCCTTCGGGTGTATACGATTGTGCCGTATATCCTCTCGGAACAATGATGTACTGACTTTTCAGGTCGCTTCCTCCCCATTCGATGGTACGTGCTACGATGGTTGTTCCATCTTTACTTTTCAGTGTGATGCCTGTGCAGGCATTTGCGGGCTGCGAGGTGAATAAACCGGCCAGTCCCAGTAATAAAATTGATAACGTTGATTTCATACTCTGTATTTTTTAATATAACAAAGGTTCGGTAAATATGTTCATTTGCAGATAAATAGTTTTCCGTCCTGCTGGCTGATTACTTCTTCTGCAAGCAGGTACGACAGAGTTTTCTTGTTCTTTTCTATGTCGCCGGGCAGGCTTTCCAGTAGTTCGTGTGAGGAACGGGGCGTTTGCAGCATAGACATGATTTCGTTGCGGATATCTTCAAACTCTCCCTGTTTCAGTCCGGAAGCGTGTTTGGCAAGACAGGTATCGCACTGTCCGCAGTTGTGTTCGTTCTTTTCACCGAAATATTGCAGGAGCAGACGGCTTCGGCACTGTTGTTCGGCATCAGCATAGTCGAGCATGGCTTTGATGCGCCGTTCGTAACTTGCCTTCCGGTCTTCATAAACTTCCCGGCTCAGCACGATACGTTCATTTTCCTGACGTTCGCGGGTATAGATGATATAAGGTGTTTTCTTTCCTGGTATGTAGTGCAAGATGTGTTGCCGGGTGAGCGATACCAACGTTTCATACACTTGCTGGCGTGAAAGTCCGCTTCGCAAAGCAAGCGTATCTTCGTTGATGTAAGCATAATCGCTGAACACACCGGTATAGGAGCGCAAGATGATACGAATCAGATTTTCCGTTTCCTGACTACTTTCGTGGATGCGGTACAATTCGTCGCGTCGTAAAGTGAATATCAGTCGGGAGGCGTTGTCCTGCTCGTCGGTGTATTCCAGATAACCGGCACGGGTGAGAATCTTCAATGCACTGTCTACCTGAATGGGAAAATGCTTGAAGTTTCGGCAGAACTCGTCGATGTTGAAGGCATATGTGCAGCCCAGTCCGTCGCCCATTGCCATCTGATAGTAATAATTGATGTGTTCGTATACCTGACGGATATAGTCTTTTTCGGGAAAAGTATCGGTGATACGTTTGTTCAGGATGGTTTTGTCGCTGCGGGCATACAGCAGAACGGCATACGCTTTCTGTCCGTCGCGTCCGGCACGTCCCGCTTCCTGAAAATAGGCTTCGGGGGAATCTGGAAAATCGATGTGCACTACCAGACGGACATCGGGCTTGTCGATACCCATACCGAAGGCATTGGTGGCCACCATTACCCGAAATTCTCCGTTTATCCAGCTTTTCTGTCGCTGGTCTTTGGTATCATTGTTTAGTCCGGCGTGGTAGAATGTGGCGGTAATTCCTTGTGTATTCAAAAATTGTGCAACCTCTTTGGTCTTCTTCCTGTTGCGCGTATAGACGATAGCCGAGCCTTCCACACTGTTCAGAATGTGGAGAAGTTCTTCGGCCTTGTTTTCCGTGCGGCGTACGATGTAGGCAAGGTTTTTGCGTTCGAAGCTCATCCGGAACACGTTTTCTTCCTTGAATGCCAGTCGTTGCTGAATATCTTTTACCACTTCGGGGGTAGCAGTGGCTGTAAGGGCGAGTACGGGTACGCCGGGGAGCAGCTTACGTATGTCTGAAATCTTCAGGTATGCCGGTCGGAAATCGTATCCCCACTGCGAAATACAGTGTGATTCGTCGACGGTAATCATGCTGACTTTCATACTTTTCAGCTTGGTCTGGAAAATCTCCGTGTCCAGTCGTTCGGGAGAGATATAGAGAAACTTGTAATCGCCGAAGATACAGTTTTCCAGTGCCACGAGGATTTCTTCACGCGTCATGCCCGAATAAACGGCAATGGCTTTGATACCGCGGTCGCGCAGGTTGCGTACCTGATCTTTCATCAGGGCAATGAGTGGAGTAACCACCAGGCATAGTCCGGGCTGGGCAAGGGCAGGTACCTGAAAGGTGATGGATTTACCTCCTCCCGTCGGCATCAGTCCGAGAGTATCGCGTCCGCTTCCGATGCTGTTGATGATATCTTCTTGTATGCCACGGAAGTTGTCGTATCCCCAATATTGCTTCAGTATGCTTTTGTAGTCCACGTTGTCGATTGAAAAGTTATGAAAGAAGGTGCTGAAATGAACAATGATGAATGAAGAAATGTCCTGCCGGAAGCAGTTCTTCATTCATCATTGTTGTTTATTGGAAAGAG
Organism: Phocaeicola sp.; assembly: GCF_057861905.1. NCBI lineage: Bacteria > Pseudomonadati > Bacteroidota > Bacteroidia > Bacteroidales > Bacteroidaceae > Phocaeicola > Phocaeicola sp. The sequence continues at coordinate 39,467 of NZ_DBMACV010000018.1, forward strand.
GGCTTGATGTCCTCTATCTGTAACTGGATTTCTCCACGTTTGTGCGTATTTTCTTCAATCGTGTAACAGATGTTGAACGATTGTTTGGTCTTGATGTAGCGTGCCTGCGAGCTTTGTCCGAACGCGATGCCGTTCATCACGTTGTTCGACTTGTTGTCTACCAGTTCCAGCTTGATGTGTTCCTGGTCGCGTCCTACTACCTTGCTCGTACCGTAGTCATAGACATTCAGGGTGGCGAAGACCGGTTTCGGATTATCCGGCCCGAAGGGGTTGAACTTCTTCAGGTCGAAGAAGAACTTCGGGGTGATGTCGCGGAAATCCAACTGGGCATCAATGTCGATGGTTGCGCTGGTCTGTTCCGGCAGAATATGGTCGGTTACATATTGCTCGAAGCGCCGTGTAAACTCCGGTACGTTTTCAATCTTCATAGAAAGTCCCGCAGCATAGGTATGTCCTCCGAAGTTTTCCAGCAGGTCGCGGCAGTTTTCAATAGCCTTGTACACATCGAATCCCGAAACCGAACGTGCAGAACCGGTTGCCAGGTTGTCGGTACGTGTCAGTACCACGGCAGGACGGTAGTAAATCTCCGTCAGACGGGAAGCGACGATGCCGATCACTCCCTTGTGCCAAGCCTCGTTGTAAATTACGATGGAGCGTCGTTCCGACAGATTCTCCAGATGATCTACAATCTTGTTTGCCTCTTCGGTCATCGTCTTGTCGAGGTCCTTACGGGTTTCATTGAACTGGTTGATTTGGTTACTCTTTTCGAGAGCCGACTGAAAGTCTTTTTCGATAAGCAGGTCGACCGCCTTTTTCCCGTTCTGTATGCGTCCGGAAGCATTGATGCGCGGGCCGATTTTGAACACAATGTCGCTCATCGTAATTTCCCGGTCGGCCAGTCCGCAGACATCGATGATAGCCTTCAGTCCGATGCTCGGGTTCGAGTTAAGCTGACGCAGTCCGTGATAGGCAAGCACCCGGTTTTCGCCCATAATCGGCACGATATCGGAGGCAATGCTCACGGCAACCAAGTCCAGCAGCGGGGTAAGCTGATGAAACTCTATCCCGTTGTTCACGGCAAAAGCCTGCATGAATTTGAATCCCACTCCGCAGCCCGACAAGTGATCGTACGGATAAGTCGAGTCGAACCGTTTAGGGTTCAGGATAGCCACAGCCGGTGGCAGCACGTCATCGGGCACATGATGGTCGCAGATGATGAAGTCGATACCCTTTTCCTTGGCATACGCAATCTCCTCTACAGCCTTGATGCCGCAGTCCAATACAATAATCAGTTTTACGCCCGTTTCGGCGGCGTAGTCCACTCCCTTCTTCGAAACTCCATACCCCTCGTTATAACGGTCGGGAATGTAGTAGTCGATGTTCGAATAGAACTGCTGAAGGAATTTGTATACCAATGCGACGGCCGTTGTTCCGTCCACATCGTAATCTCCGTACACCATAATCCGTTCTTTCCGTCCCATAGCCCTGTTGAGCCGTTCCACAGCAATACTCATGTCTTTCATGAGGAACGGATCGTGCAGTTCGCTCAGTTGCGGTCGGAAAAATCGTTTGGCTTCGGCGGTAGAAGTGATACCGCGCTCCAGTAGCAGACGGCATAATATAGGACTGATGCCTATATCTTTAGCCAGTGCCCTAGCTGCTTCCCGCTGTTCGAGTGTCGGAGGTTGATAGTTCCATTTGTAATTCATTTATATATGTTTTTTCTTTCTTTTCTTTTTTCAGGAACCAGGTCAAGACAGGTATCAAGCCGTTTCTCTTTTTCTTTGCCTGGTTATTCAATCTGTAAAATTAGAAAAAAAGAAAGAAAAAAACGGTTAATCCCGTATTTATTTTCGGGGATTAACCGTTTAATTATTTATAATTGGTCTATATTATCCAATTACAGTCCCAGTTTCTTGGCGATGTCGGCAGGGATGGCATGTTTGTTTACCAGAATATTCATAGTCTTGTAAGCAGCAAATGCTTTTGAAGCATACCATATACCTTTGTATTTACCTTCAGTACCCCATGAGTTCTTGACCATGAAGTATTCTTTTCCGTTCTGGTCTTTAGCGATACCATAGATTACCATTCCGTGGTCATCGGTAGTTTCCCAGTTGTCGAAAGCCTGCTGACGCATTTCCTGAGTAACTGTGATTTCAGGAAGTGGCTTGCTTGTCAGCTCTTTACGCTTGTCGGCCTGGCTCATACCCAACCAGCGTGCCATATCAGAACCTGTCAGTTCGGCACCTTTTTCTGCGTCCGGGCAAACAGCCACACCGTCGCGTGTAAAGCCTTGTTCACTTACATCGGCACCCCATGCGAAAGTATAACCGTTGTTGATGGCATTTTCCATAACAGCCATCAGTTCGTCGATAGGCAGGTTGTAAGAAAGCGCATTACGCCAGTTGTCCTGTACCTCGATGTTGAACTGAGTATAGAACGGGTGATGAGTATAAGAAGTCAGTGAAACATAGTCGTCCATGTTCAGGCCCAGAGCTTCATCGGCAAATGTTCTCGGAGTGTAAGTCTTTCCTTTGTAAGTAAATTCCTTCGGACATGCACCCAGATAAGTATCGTAGATAGACTGAATACCGTTTTTCCATACCGGAGAAAGTTTCTTCAGATTGCCTTTGGCGATAGCGTTCATGTATGCAGAAGCTACAGCATCCAGTTCGTTATGGTTAGGCAGAGAGTCGCCGTACATGATGCCCGGCATAGCTTCCTGCGGTACCATACCATAGTTTTCGTAGCAATATACAATGTCTTCGAAGCTTCCACCCGGAGAGAATGAAGCGTCGCCGTGGTAACGAACGTAGTTTACGGCACGGTCTTCCATGGTCTTGTGTACGACAAACATTTCAGACAAGTCGAAATCACCTTTTCCGGCACGCAGAAGTTCTGCTTCGAGGAATCCCAGTGTTGAGAATGCCCAGCAAGTGCTCGACTGGTTCTGGTCTTTGATAGAGGTGATAGGAACTTCTTTTACTGTTGTAAACACAAAACCTTCTTCCGCTTTGTTCTTCTTCGGACTCTTGGCATATACATTGCTGAAGCATACGCCCAAAGCCAAAATGGCAATTAATTTGTTCATTGTTTTCTGTTAGGTTTTTAATTATTATTTAATTGTTTATTATTCGTTCATAATCTTTTCCACTTCTTCTATTGTGATAGGAATGTGTTTCTCGCCTGTAAAGCGCGAACCTTCTGGAGTAATCAGAATATCGTCTTCAAGACGGATACCGCCGAAATCCTTGAATTTGTCGATGGCGTCGAAGTTCAGGAATTCTGTATTGATGTTCTCGGCTCTCCATTTGTCTATCAGTGCCGGAATAAAGTAGCATCCCGGTTCGTCGGTGATGACGAAACCTTCCTGCAAGCGGCGTCCCATACGCAGCGAAGCCAGTCCGAACTGATCGGACGGACGGGTTTCATCGTCGTAACCTACATAGCATTGTCCCAGATCTTCCATATCGTGTACATCGATACCCATCATGTGTCCCAGTCCGTGAGGCATGAACAGTGCATGTGCTCCGGCAGCTACTGCTTCGTCGACGTTACCTTTCATCAGTCCCAGGTCTTTCAATCCCTGAGCCAGTACCTTACATACGTCCAGATGTACGGACATGTAAGTTACTCCCGGGCGAGTCAGTTCCAGTGCACGGTCGTGGCAAGCCAGCACAATGCTGTATACGTCGCGCTGACGGCTGGTGAACTTTCCGCCTACCGGTATGGTACGTGTGTGGTCGGAGCAATAGTTGGTGACACTTTCTGCGCCCGCATCAGTCAGCATCAGACGTCCTGCTTGAAGAATCTGGCTGTGGTCGTGGTTGTGAAGCGTCTGTCCGTTCTGCGAAAGAATGGTGGCAAACGATACCATGTTGCCGTATGATGCAGCAATGCCGTCGAGGATTCCGGCAATATATTGTTCCGAAACACCCGGTTTGCACAGGCGCATGGCAGCCGTATGCATTTCGTAACCGATGTTGCAGGCCTTGTCTATTTCTTCAATCTCACACGCTTCCTTTACGGCACGCAGACTGATGACAGCTTTGATAAGCTCCAAAGATGCATGCTGCTTGGTCATGGATGCACGGATTCCCGTCAGGTCTTCCAGCAACATCATGTTGTCGTAACGGTAAGGAGGCAGGAAGTGTATTTTGCGTCGCTGTGAAATAGCTTTTCCGACGAAATCTTTCAGTCGTGCAAACGGAAAACTTTTCTCCACACCCACGCGTTCTCCCAGTTCTTTTACGCTGGGCTGTGGGCCCATCCAGATAATATCATCCATCGTCACGTCATCGCCGAAGAAATAATCTTCGTTGGCGTCTACGTCCAGCACGCCGGCAAATCCCGGATGCGAATGGCCGAAGAAATAAAGAAATGAACTGTCTTGACGAAATTTATATGTATTATCGGGATAATTGGCGGGGGCTTCATTGTTTCCCAGTATCAGGATAATACCACTACTAACTTTCTCTCTTAGTGCCTTACGGCGGTTGCGGTATACTGATGAATCAAACATATTGTTATTGTTAAAGTAAATTTATTGTAATAAGTGTTGCAAAAATAGGAAATTAAATTGAATAATGTCCTAAGCATTTTCCTAAAAAATGTATCTTTGTGAAACTAAACTATTGTGCACTATGAAACTAGATTTGAAGAATATGGGCCTGGTGCTCGAAGGAGGAGGCATGCGTGGGGTGTTTACCTGCGGTGTTCTGGATTATTTCATGGATCATCATATCGAGTTTCCATATGGTATCGGGGTCTCCGCCGGTGCGTGTAACGGACTTTCTTATATGTCTCATCAGCGCGGACGTGCCAAATACAGCAATATCGATATGATGAAAAAATATCATTATATAGGTTTGAAGTATTTATGGTATCAGCATAGCATACTCGATCAGAAGCTGTTGTACGAAATCTTTCCCGAAGAACTGCTGCCGTACGATTATGAAGCATACTTTAAGAATCCGGCACGTTTTGAAATGGTTACGACGAATTGTGTGACCGGCCGTGCTTGTTATCTGGAGGAAAAGGAGGATAAGGAGCGTTTGGTAGCCATAGCGAAGGCATCGAGCAGCCTGCCTTATGTATGTCCTATTGCGTATGTCGACGGACGTCCGATGCTGGACGGAGGAATTGTCGATTCCATTCCTGTGCTACGTGCCATCAATCAGGGATATAAGCAGAATGTTGTAGTACTGACCCGCAACAGAGGTTATCGCAAGTCGGAAAAGGATATTCGGATTCCGAGATTCATCTACACCCGTTATCCGCGTCTGCGTGTGGTACTGAGTCACCGTTGTCGGGTTTACAACGAACAGCTTGCGATGGTGGAGCGTATGGAAGATGAGGGAAGTATTATTGTCATTCGTCCCGAGCAGCCTGTTGTCGTGAACCGGATTGAGAAGGATGTGAAAAAACTGAGTGCGCTATACGAAGAAGGATATGCTTGTGCGGAGAAAGTTATGAGTCCGTATATCTGAAAACATAAGAATGTTTCCACAAAGATGCTGGCATTTGGAGGCAAAACTGTATATGTTATTGAAAAACAGAAAAAGAGCCGTATCATATACCTCAATATTTTGGGAGTAATGATACGGCTCTTTTATTTACTTGTAATATGTCTTTTGCAGAGTAAATGCTTTCGCTTTAATCTTTTTCTTTCGAACGATTGCTCGTCTTGGCATTATTTAGCGAAGCTTACCGCACGAGTTTCACGGATAACGGTGATCTTAACCTGTCCCGGATAAGTCATTTCATCCTGAATCTTCTTGGCGATTTCAGTCGACAGACTTTCTGTCTGCTTGTCGTCTATCTTGTCGGCACCTACGATGACGCGCAGCTCTCGGCCTGCCTGAATAGCGTATGTCTTTGTAACACCCGGATAAGACATGGCCAGTTGTTCCAGATCGTTCAGACGCTTGATGTAAGCTTCTACGATTTCGCGGCGTGCACCTGGACGAGCTCCAGAGATAGCATCGCAAACTTGTACGATAGGAGCCAGCAAGCTGGTCATTTCTACTTCATCGTGGTGAGCACCGATCGCGTTGCAGATATCGGGTTTTTCTTTATACTTCTCGGCCAGCTTCATACCCAGCAGTGCATGTGGCAATTCAGGTTCTTCGTCGGGTACCTTACCGATATCGTGCAACAGTCCGGCACGTTTAGCTTTCTTCGGATTAAGTCCCAGTTCGGATGCCATGACGGCGCACAGATTGGCTGTTTCACGGGCGTGCTGTAACAGGTTTTGTCCGTAAGAAGAACGGTATTTCATCTTACCGATGATACGGATCAGTTCAGGATGCAGACCGTGGATACCCAGGTCGATTGTCGTACGCTTACCGGTTTCGATGATTTCATCTTCCACTTGCTTGCGAACCTTGGCAACCACTTCTTCAATACGTGCCGGATGGATACGGCCGTCGGTAACCAGTTGATGCAAGGCAAGGCGGGCAATTTCACGACGGACGGGGTCGAATGCTGACAATACGATAGCTTCGGGAGTATCGTCTACTACGATTTCCACTCCGGTCGCAGCTTCCAGTGCACGGATGTTACGACCTTCACGACCGATGATGCGTCCTTTGATTTCGTCTGATTCGATATGGAATACAGTTACCGAGTTCTCGATAGCTGTTTCTGTAGCAACTCGCTGGATAGACTGGATAACGATGCGTTTGGCTTCACGGTTTGCTGTAAGTTTGGCATCGTCCATGATATCGTTGATATAAGACTGAGCCTGCGTCTTAGCTTCTTCTTTCAGTGATTCTACCAGGCGTTCTTTTGCTTCTTCGGCAGAAAGTCCGGAGAGAGCTTCCAGTTTTTCACGTTCCTGAGCCTGGAGTGTATCCAGTTCTTCTTTTTTCTTGTCGATGATAACCAGCTGGGCATCGAGGTTTTCCTTGATAGCCTCGTTTTCGTTACGCTTACGCTGCAACTCTTCGTTTTTCTGGTTCAGAACCATTTCACGCTGTTTCAGCTTGTTTTCCGCCTGCTGGATTTTCTGGTTACGCAGAGCTACTTCCTTTTCCAGGTCGGCCTTCTTGTTCAAGAACTTCTCCTTTACCTCCAGAAGTTTGTTTTTCTTGATAACCTCGGCCTCTGTTTCCGCTTCTTTTATAATTTTATCATATCGCGCTTTCAAGCCATACTTGAAAAAGCAATACGAAAGTGCCCCTCCAACCAGAAAGGCAATGACCGTCAATATTACTAATGTCAACATTACAAGTTAGTTTAAATATATAAATAAAAAGCGCACAAACTATCAGTCGGGTTATATTCCCGGCATCAAGCTTGTGCGCAAATGTTTTCCTATCTTCTGTACACTAAACGCTTACTCACTTTCTTTTTTGATACATTCGTCTATGTCTTCTTCCAGCTGTTTAAGCTTTTCGAGATAAGGTTGCGTATCATTACGGTCTTTCATAGACATATTTTCAAAAGCCAGTTCCAGAGCTGTCATCACCCAATACTTCTCAGTATTGAAATTTGGGAACTTATTGCGGTATTTGTTTAGTTTATAGTCAATCTGTTTGGCTGCATCCCGATATAAATGTTCCTCTTCACGTTTGATGATCAGGGGATATCGTTCATTGTCAATCAGCAGATGTATTTTCATTTGGTCGTCCGTCATGTTCTTTTCACCGTTTAGATTATTCATTCAGCAAAGCGATACATTTGTCGACTTCACGCACAAGCTTCGCCAATCTCTGTTTCGTATCGCGGAGTTCATTGTCGTTGATACTGATTATGCGAGCTGTTTTTAAATTGGTATACATGGCTTCTAATTCTTTCCGGCTATTTTGAAGTTCGGATATTTCAACTTCTTTTTCGGCAAGAAGTTGTCGGAGAGAGGCGTTTTCTTTCTTTAATTCTTCGTATAAATACATAAAATGCCTCAGCTTTCCTTCGAAAGTGTTCAATAGCTTTTTATCTTCTTCCGTCATTTTGTACCAAAATTGTATACAAATATAGTGGATTGAGGAGAAACACAAAAATTTTTGCTGATATTTTCTTTAAAAAGTGGTGAATTTTAAGTGATATGGGGTAAAATGGCAGATTGAGGCGCGGAATGTTCTATTTGTCCTTTGTGGAAAAAGCCTGTGGATGAATTGGAGTTCGAAGGAGTCGGTCGGACTGTTCTGTTTGTGTCTGCTGTTTGCTGTTTATAACGAGAAATCCCTCCGGATGTCTTGTCGTAAAGGCATCCGGAGGGATTATAAGGTAAGTCTACCGGTCAAGGTTGGCGGTAGAAAGGATTTATCTTTTTTCGATGTCGCCGTTGGTAAGTGTCTGAGGCTCTTCTTTCAGTAATCCACGGTTCTTGAGTAATGCATCAATTTGAGGCTCACGTCCACGGAAGTTCTTGTACATCGTCATTCCGTCGTCTATACCGCCCGGAGTCAGGATATATTTGCGGAATTTTTCAGCCAGGTCCTGATTGAAAATGTCACCTGTTTCCTTGAAGGCTTGGAAAGCATCACAGTCGAGCACTTCTGCCCACATGTAGCTATAATATCCAGCTGTGTATCCGCCTCCCATGGTATGACTGAAATTTGTAACGCGGTAACGTGGAAGGATCTGTGACGGAATGCCACGTTCTTTCAGTTTCTGAGTTTCGAAATCCATCACGTTCAGGTCGGCAGGAACTTCCTTCAAGGTGTGCAGATCTATATCTGTAAGTGAGGCTGCTAAGTATTCTACGGTTGCAAATCCCTGACCGTACTTGGCACTTTCTTCTATTTTCTGTACCAGCTCCATCGGGATGACTTCTCCTGTCTGGTAATGTTTGGCATAGATATTCAGCACTTCGGGTTCGAAAGCCCAGTGTTCGTTGATTTGTGAAGGAAGTTCTACGAAATCGCGTTCTACATCCGATACTCCATTATAATGGACGTCGTGCATAAAGGCATGCAGTGCGTGTCCGAACTCGTGGAACATGGTTGTTACGTTGTCAATGCTTTGCAGCGCTGGTTTGTCGCCACTGGCTGTTGTCATGTTGCAGACGTTCACTACTATAGGCAGTACACGTTCTTTTCCATTGTATGACTGATCTCTGAAGCCGGTACACCATGCTCCCGCACCTTTTCCGTCGCGTGGATAGTAGTCGCTGTAGAAAATAGCCAGTACCTTTCCGTCTTTATCGATAACTTCCCACGACTGTGCAGTTTTTTCGTATACGGGGAATTTATCAGTACATTCCTTGAATGTCAGTCCATACAGCTTGTTGGCTACATAGAAGATACCTTTCATTACATTATTTATTTCCAGGTATTCTGACACTTTATCCTCGTCGATGGCATATTTAGCCTGTTTGGCCTTGTTGAGATAGTACATATAATCCCATCCCTCCGGCTCGAAGTCGTATCCTTCTTTCTTGATTTCGGCACGGATGTCGTTCAACTCTTCTTTTGCTTTTTCTACGGCAGGTGTCCATACCTGATTGAGCAGACGATAAACATTCTGTTCATTTTTTGCCATACGGTTGTCGAGAGCAAGCGAAGCATAGTCTTTGTAGCCCATTAACTTAGCTTTTTGCAGACGTAAGGTAACCAGCTTGCGGGAAATTTCCTTATTGTCGTATTCGTTATTCTGGTTTCCTCTGTTGTAATAAGCATCGTATATACGATGGCGCAGGTCACGGTTCTTGCAATATTGCAGCACCGGATTACAGCTGGGACGTTGCATGTTGAACATCCACTTGCCTTTCTGTCCGTTTTCTTCCGCCATTTTAGTCGCAGCTTCAATGTTTGCTTCAGGAAGGCCTTCCATATCTTCCAGCTTGTCGACAGTGACAAATGTATTGTTGGTTTCGTGCATCAAGTTCTGGCTGAAAGTAAGTTCCAGTAACGAGATTTCACTGTTCAGCTTGCGTAGTTCTGCTTTCTGTTCGTCGTTTAGGCCTGCACCACCACGAACGAAGCGTTTATATACGTTTTCCAGTAATTTTGTTTGTTCTTTATCCAGTCCGAATTTTTTCTGATTATCGTAAACTTCCTTCACCTTAGCAAAAAGCTGAGGATTCAGATAAATGTCGTCGTAATGAGCAGAGAACAGAGGAGAAAGCTCTTTTTCCAGTGCGCGGGTTTCTTCGGTGGAATTGCTGCTTGCAATGGCTCCGAATACATATTCAACTTTTGTTAGCAGTTCTCCGCTGCGGTCGAGAGCTACGATTGTGTTTTCGAAATCAGGTACTGCACGATTTCGGATGATGGCATTGATTTCCTGTTTCTGTTGTTCCATTCCTTTCAGAAAAGCTTCTCGATAGTTGTCGGTCGTGATTTTTTCGAAAGGAGCGATTTCATACGGAGTACCATACGATTCTGATAGAAATGGGTTGGTACTTTGTGCCATGCTGGCTCCTCCCAGTGTCAGGGCTAAAGCAGCGGTTAATAAACATTTCTTCATTTTGATAATAGGTATGTCTGGTTAATTGTTATTATATTGGGCGCAAATATAGCGAAATGTCAGGAGTTTAGCAAGTGGGGTAGACTGTCTGTTTTTATATTTGATGTTTTTTCGTTTTTAGGTAAGTGTGTAATTCTTTCTGTATAGTTAGAGAAACTCTCTATTTTAGTCGACGAATCTTTTTGATTTTTGTGTTGCTCCTTATTTACTTATCTTAATTTTAAGGTAAATCATATCTTTCAATTGTTTACCTGCTTCAAAAATCGGATGCTCATAATTGTTGGTGAAAAAGTTGGGTATCCGATGTGAATATACAAATCCGTAATTCTTGTAGAAGGCTATAGTTATAGGAGAGTCTCCGGTTCCGACAAGCATTGTATGGCATCGATCTTTATAATGTTCCAGAAGAAAGAATATCAACTTTTTTCCATATCCCTGACGCTGGAACTGTGGATAGACAGCAATGTTTTTGATTTCGTAGATACCTTTACCTTCTTCAGTTATAACGCATGAAGCTTTAACCTCATTGTTTTCAGTTAGAACGAACATGTCTCCACGTTTTAAATAGCGATCGATCATGGATTCTTGCTCATCGGCAAGGAGCAGTAAATCGAGATATTGCTTTTTGTTGTAGGAGATAGGATATATATTTATCATATTCAGTTTTTATGTAAATGGTTTGATGTGCTATAAAATACTTTTTTTATTGAAGTTATAAAATTAGATGGCTGTAACGTGTTCAACAAATATAAACTGAATTTTATAGTTCTGTATTGTTAGTGGAACCATTTTATGTATATAGACTCGTACGACACTTCAGTTGTTGGATGCTCCAATAAAACAGATAGAGGTTCTAATTCGGAATATAAAAAAAGAAGTGTAAACCTCGCAAATGCTTGATTTACACTTCTTATTGGCGGAGAGAGAGCTCTCGAACTTATACTTTCACAGAATATCATAAAACCGCAAATAACTGATAATCAAGTACAAATTACAATATAGAGTAAAACTAAATGTTTCTAAATGTCTTTTGCTATCTCAATAATTGGGTGTATATTTGGGTGTAGAATTTCAAACGCACCCAATTATGAATATCAAG
>NZ_DBMACV010000019.1:0-49653 GCF_057861905.1 Phocaeicola sp.
TAATTTGTAATTAATTGTTTGTCAGACTTAAATATACAAAATAATTCGGTGATTACCAACTTTTAAAGATACTTTCTTATCCCGAACTCACGTATTCTTGATTTTGATACTCCGATTGAGTGGATAAATACTGAAGGTATGGATTGCAATGAGGAGTTTGTTGGTGAGAATTATGGACGTATTAATAAGCCGGAAGCGGAATTGTCGATTGCTCAGTTGAAGGAATATATTACCAAGATTGGTCGGGAGCGGTTTCTCGGTGAGCGTATCGACGTTGGTCTGATTTCTCCTTATAAAGCTCAGGTGCAATATCTGCGTCGGCTTGTGCGGAATGATGCTTTCTTCAAACCTTACAGGCAGGCGATAACCATCAATACGGTCGATGGCTTTCAGGGGCAGGAACGGGATGTCATTCTCATCAGTTTAGTTCGTGCCAACGAAGAAGGGCAGATTGGTTTCCTGAACGACTTGCGCCGTATGAATGTTGCTATTACTCGTGCCCGTATGAAACTGATTATATTGGGAGATGCATCTACACTGACCAAGCATGCCTTCTATAAAAAGTTGTACAGCTATATAGAAAGCTTGCATGACTATTAATTGGGGACATGCTGGGGCAGGGCTGATTGTATGAGAAGCTCTTTTCTTACCTCTAAGTCTTAATTTGCTTGCAGGCGTTTTTTCTTTCTGTAAGTTTTCAGGCGGTCTATGGCATGCTTGCGGCTTAGCATAATCTGATGCCGGTATACCAGACAGGTTGTGAGGAAGTAGACAACTGCTTGTATCCATAGCGCTCTGATTTGAGGTAAGGTATCGTGTAGCGTTGCTCCCATTGTATTGATGTGTACATAACCGTTTATTCCGAAAGTGGAAGGAAAAATCCAGGAGAAGACTTCCCAAAACTTAGGTACGGCTGCTCCCGGCCATGATATTCCCGATATGAATAGCAGTGGTACGGATGTAAATACGAAAATCAGCATGCACGACTCTCTGTGATGGATAAAGATAGAACATGTCATGGCAAAGAAGATGCATGCCAGCAGATATGGCAATGTAAACCAGAACAATGTAGCAGGCTGGGCCAGTTGTACCAGACTGAACAGCTTGGGAACAAGGCAAAGAATATATGCTGACATTACTGCATAAATCATCAGATATGCCAATGATTTTCCCATTACTATGCGTAAAGTTCCCTGATATTGCCGGCTGATAGGTACAAGATCGCGAAAACGATTGTTCTCACGTGCAGTACCAGCCGAAAGTCCGATTCCCAGTAAGAGGGTTTGTTGTATGATAAGCATCAGTACGGCTGGAATCAGAAAACTGGCAAATCCATCTTGTGGATTAAAAAGAGATACAGATTCGTACTCTATGGGAGTGGTGCTGACCTCATCTTGCCGGTTAGTGGTATTCCCTAAGCGTTTTATCTGAATAGCTTTATTCATCTTCAGGGACGTTTCGGTATTTGCCATTAGGATGGCTTTATAATATAGCATACCGCTCATGTCGCAGTAAATGCTTACATGTGTCTGCTTTCCTTCGGCTATGTCGCGGCTAAAGCTTTCTGGTATGTAAATAACGCCGTATACCTTTTGTTCTTTTACAAGAAGTTTGGCTTCCTCCATATCGGCGTAGTAAGATTGTATGCGTACATCAGGGCTGCCGTCTACCATACGTATGTATTTTCTGCTGAGGGTGCTGTTGCTTGCATCCACTACTGCGGTAGGAACTTCCCGGACGACTTCATTGGTGTAGATAAAGGCATATACTAATGGATAAGCCAATGGAACCAATAGAAAGAAAATCAGGACTCCCTGATCTTTTATGGTAGCTTTCAACTCTTTCCTGAAGATGTAGAACAATCCGTTCAGTCCTTGTTGTATCGTATGTCGGAATGAATATCTTTCCATAAATCAAGCTTTTAAGGAATATAGGTATAGTGTAACATGACCGTACGCAATTTTTTGAGTACGAAAAATGGAAGTAATATGAATATCAGTAATGCTACCACGGAGTGCCATGCGTAAATGAGCGGATAACCGTTGAGTGCAAGGTTGGCATATAACAGGAAGTAATGCCTCAATGGGAATAATACACAGAGTGCCTGAAGCGTCGGGTGCATTGCCATAACCGGATAGGTGAACCCGGAAATGGAAAATGAAATGACTCCCCAAAGAGATGCTGCACTGAGTGCCAGACGAAGAGAACCGAATAAACCGAAAAAGAATATTCCTACAGCTTGTGAGGCAAGTACAAGCAGAAGCCCTGCCAGAAGCATAGGGAATATACCGCTGTTGCATGGGTAGTGCAGAAATCCATAAAGGTATACGTTATAAAATACGGCGATGATGAAGAAAATAATGGTTTGGGGCAATAGCTTTCCTGCCAGTGCCGTTACAATGGAATTGTCTGCCATCTGCATTAATTCTTTAGCTGTATTCTCTTTTATCTCTGTCCCTATCGTGTATACGGTGACCAGAAAAATCAATAACATCAATATTCCCGGGCAGAGAGTATTACACAGATAAACAGAATAGTTCAGCCACGGGTTGTTGAGTGCATGGGTCTCTATTACAATCGGTTGCAGGAATGCCATAGCCTGATCTTCGGTAGCTCCTTTTGCCAGTAAAGTACTTTGTCCGATAGCTGCCGAAGCCAGTTCGCTCATGGTTCGTTGATCCCGATACAGTAGAGAACCTGCTATCAGGTACGAATAGTTGGTATAAAAAGAAACCTTAGGCTGTCTGCCTGCAATCGCTTTTTCCGTTGTTCCTTGAGGTATGTAATAGAACGAATAAATCTCTCCGCGCTGAATGGCTTCCCTGGCATCATTGAAGCTGTTGTAGTGAGCAACGATTTGAGTTTGCTGAAACGCATCCAGATTGCGTATGATGGTACGGGTTGTCGATGTGTTGTCTAAATCCACTACACCTGCCGGCAGGTTAGTAGGTAGTCCGTTGCTCATCAGTGTGGTGAAGAAAATGTAGCTGAATATCGGAGCTATAACCATGCAGAACAGATACATTGGTTTGGTTGCAATGCGCATCACTTCTCGTTTTGCAATCTGTAACAGGCGTTTATGGATAGTTATTGACATGACAGTTTGTTATTTTTCGATGATTGCCGACATACCTGGGCGTAAGTTCTCTACCGGTTGTACAGGTTTAGCTTTTACTTCAAATGTTTTCAGGTCGAACTGTCCGGTTGTCTTGGTAGCTTTCCAGGCAGCATAAGTTCCTAAGTCTTTCATATAAGTGACCTTGAATGTTACGTTCTTTTCCAGAGCCGGAATATAGGCACTGATTTCGCCACCTACGGTAAAGTCTTTCAGAAAGTCTTCTCGTACATTGAAGGTAACCCACATATCATTCATCTGGGCAACGTTCATGATAGGAGCACCTGTTCCTACGAGTTCTCCCACTTTCGGGAATATTTCTGTTACTTCTCCATCGGCAGAAGCTATAAGATAAGTTTCATTGATATAAGATGTGACTTCGGCAACAGCTCCCTTTGCACGTTCTACCTGAGCGGCTGCCATTGCTTTGTCTTCACGCTGGGCACCGTTCTTGGCCATGGTATATTGTGCATTTGCAGCTCGTTCGGTTGCTGCCATTGCATCATATTGTGCTTTAGCTTCGTCACGTTTCTGTGCCGACATGACACCTTCTTCATATAGGCGGTTGACACGCTTGTACGATTTCTCAGCTATCTCCAGTCCGGCTTTTGCCTTTTGCCACATTTCGAAAGCAGCCTGAAGTTGTTCGGAACGAGTACCACGTATAGCCTTTTCGTTCAGAGCTTGTGCGGCCTCTTCGGCAGCTTGGGCTTGTGACAATTTGGCCTGAACATCCGGAGCTTCAAGTATGGCAAGCGTATCTCCTGCTTTTACCTTATCTCCTTCGTCGACCAGAAATTTAAGGATACGCCCCGGTACCTTGCTTGACACACGATATTCGGTAGCTTCTGCTTGTCCCTGAATAATTTCAGGACCTTTTCCGAGGGTAAAGAACCCGATAATGCTTACAATAACAACTACTGCTGCAAGTGTAAAGAATGCCAGCATGATATTGCTGCGTTGAGATTTTTCGGTCATATTGGTTTGTTATTTTAATGTTCCCATTGATTTGTTCAAATATATTTCACTCATTTTCAAATCGATTTGTGCGTCGATTTTTCCTGATTGTGCCGAAAGCCAGGCTGTTTGTGCTTCGAGTACATTGCTGGTTGGAATGACTCCTTCTTTAAAGCCCAGATTTGCATATCGAAGGTTTTCTTCGGCTTTTTCCATATTCTTTTCTGCCATACTCAGTCGTTTGACTGCTTCATTCACTTTATATGAACTTTGTGTGACTTGCAGTTCCACTTTTTCCTTTACATCCTCCAGTTGGTAACGCGCTATGTTGGCTTCTGCTCTGGCTGCTTTCACCTTATAGATTCCTTCTCCCCAGTGGAATACTGGTATTTTTACTACGACACCGATTCCCCACATGCCTCTGAATTTATTTTCAAATCCGTTGACAAGTGCCGGATTGGTGAACAGATAGTTGGCTGTCAGTCCGATAGAGGGAAGAAATTCGGCACGCGTGACATTTATTTTCTGGCGGTAAATCTTTTCTGCAAGTTCCAGCGATTTCAACTCTTGCCGGTTGGCGAAGGCTGTGTTGACATTACTTTCTGTATACATGTCGGGCAAGGTAAGGTTTTCCATGCTTTCATCTGCCAGACGTATGTCTGTGTTTAATGGAATGCCACAGAGTTGGCAGAGTACCATCTTCGAGAGACTTAGTCCGTCTTCTACTTGAGTCAGAGTCATTTCCGCCTCATTTACCTTTACCTTTACACTAAGTTCGTCGGCTGTGGTCGCTACGCCTTCTGCAACCATTTTGCTTACATCTGAGTCTAATTTTTGTACAAGTTTCAGGAAACTTTCAGCCAGTTTCTTTTTGTTCACCAGCGAAATTACTTGCCAATAAGCCTGATCGGTACTTAATATTACATCCTGCATTCCTGTAGCATGTTGCGATTGTGCCAGTTGCTCCGCATACTTGGTTATTTTATTGTATGCTATGATTTTTCCTCCCATGAAAATAGGTTGGGTAAGAGTAGCTGCTCCTACATATAGATTTCTGGTATCGGTACGGAATGCATCGAGGATACTTTGACCGGCTTGGTTGAGTGCACCGGGTATTTTGCCCATGGCATTGTTCAACGGGGTAAGAAGAGGCAGAAATTCCGGATGTTGCACGGCGAGCTGTTGCAGTTCCTGTCCGAATTGCTGTAATTCGTTTCCTACGCTGGTACCCATATTTCCGATGACTTGTTTCTGGTCGTCGTTCAATAGGGATATTTCTTTTTGCGTACGCATGTAACTTCCCGATACATCTATCTTGGGCAGGAAGTTGGTGAATGCCGCTTTTTGCTGATAGTGTGCAGCATTTATTTTTTCTTGCGCAATGCGTAGTTCTTTGTTGTTCGAGAGAGCTAATGCACGACAACTGTCCAGATTTAGGATACGTTGGGCATAACCGCTTAGAGCCAGCCCGAACAATAAAATGAAACTTAAAACTCTTTTCATTACCGATTATACTTTAGTGTTTAGTTGCTTATGCAACATTGCAAATGTATTATAATATAAACAATTCACCAAGTAAAAAGGTTGAAAAGTAAAATGTATTTATACCTTTTTGGCTTTTTTAGCTTATCCGGTTGATTTTGATTAAAAATTGGTTATTTTAGAGCATTTAGGTTTATCGGCTATCGAGTTGTGTATCACTTGTGGAGTACGGTTGATACCGAACCAGCGGCTGGCAGCCGGTTGTTCTTGAGGCGTTTCCGTATCCGGGGTTTCTGTGGAAGGGAAAGTTCCGTTCTCTATATGCTGTAATACGGCATTCATTAGTGCATCTTGTTCAGTACCTAATTCTCCCAGATATCCCTCTACGTCCTCACTTAGTTCGTAATCCGGTTTTAAGCCGTCTGTATAATAATCATAATAATTTTGAGAATTACTTATGTATGCGGTTGTCAGCCAGAATTCCAGTTGTGGATAAGAAGCATTTGTGAACAGGCTTTGGGCCACGTTCTTTCCAAATGTATTTTCTCCAACCTGAAGCAGTTTTTCACCTACGTATGGGCGCAGGCAATTGATGACAATTTCGGAAGCAGAGGCTGTATTTCCTGTTGTCAGGATATACAGATGGTCATACGATGCATTGGAGATTCCTTGCAGTAGGGCAGGGTCGAATGCATAACTTTCCACTTTGTCCAATTTATCATTGTAAATCAGATTAAAACAATTCTGTCCCATGGCATTGGACGGAGCAAGTATGGTACTTAGCAAGAGAGCCGTCGAAACATATCCTCCCGGATTGTATCTCAAATCCAGAACAATATCGTTGGGCGAAGTCGCAAGTCCTTCTGCAAATTTTGCAATCAGGTCAGCCTCTTCAGTAACCTCGAAGCTGTTATACATGATATAAAATACTTTCTTGCCATTAGAAGTCGTAAGGTTTCGGGTAAGAAAGACACTCGGTTCTTCAATGATACGTGGTTGAGGCATTGCAACTTCCAGTGTGTCAGGAGTAGTATTGCTGCCTTTTCGAGCAATCCGATATGTATAGGTCTTGGTCGGAGCCTGAATGTATTCGGTATAATTACTGCTGCTAAGTTTTATACCATTGACCGTACAGATATGATCTCCACGTTGCAATCCGGCTTCACTGGCTGGTGATTCAGACTGTACATATAAAATTGTATAGTAATAGTCGCCATCAGTACCACGGACAAGCGTTCCTTCAATCCCATAGGTCGGATAGTTGCTTTGTACACGTGTCGTTTTTACGGAGTCAACATGTGAGAAGGTCACACCATTCTTCTTGTCTTTATCCGAAGCAACCGATTCCAGAAAATCGGCAGGCTTGTCGAAAAAGTCAAGATCCTCTTCTGCCGGGAGATCTTCATAGAACAAGTAGTTCTGTTGCATGGTTTCGTATATCCATGTTTTGCTTCCAATCAAGGCATAATACTCACCCGAGCGGTCTTCTCCGCATGATGAAAAGAATGCAGTAGTAAGTATCAGGCTTAGTATGAAATAAATCGGATTTTTTCTCATAAAAATATTATTCCATTTCAAATGAGTTTTGACCAATCATATTGCCGTCGGCAAAGATATAAACGGTATATGTTCCCGAAGGAAGGAATTCTTCCACATCCCAGTATACAGTAACACTCTGTTCTTCACCTGTATATTCAATGTATTTCTTTATTGAATAAGTAATCTGGCGGTCTTCGTACTGGAAGGTCGTATTACCCTTTGACAAGATTTCATTATTCGGCTTGGCAATACGCACATAAATGGTTTTGTTTCCAGTTTTGGCAGTAATATTTTTGACAATAGTAAACGAAATAGCTATTTTCTTCACGTCTTTTACCTTACGGGCTTTCTTGCCTCGCTTGTTCATCGGAAGTGCATAGATATTCGTTGCATCGAGCTGTGC
Source organism: Phocaeicola sp. (assembly GCF_057861905.1). NCBI lineage: Bacteria > Pseudomonadati > Bacteroidota > Bacteroidia > Bacteroidales > Bacteroidaceae > Phocaeicola > Phocaeicola sp. The sequence goes on from NZ_DBMACV010000019.1 coordinate 7,497, forward strand.
GGCTAATGATACCTGTTCATTCAAGTTCTTTTTCTCTGCTGCAAGCGTATTGATTTGTGCGGTAGCAGCTGTATATTTACTTTTGACTTCCTGATTTTCTACCATCAGAGCTGCGTTCAGGCGGTTCAGTGAATCGATTTGCATGACGTAACTTCTCAGTACGGCACGTACTGTTTTCAGTTCTTTCTTCAGACGTATGATTTCTGCGGCGTTACTGCTTTTTACTTGTCGCAGTTCCTCCAGCAGGCGCTGTGTCTTCAGCTTTTCACTTTCCAGTTTTTCGCGCAGGGAGTCATTATTTATTTGTACCTGGAGCTCATCATATTGAGTTGCAAAAGTACTATATTCGTTTTCCATTTCTTCCTTTTCAACGGCGAATACTTCTGTCATTTCTCTATTCTTGCGAAATTCGTTAAACGCTAAGAATGAAACTCCCGCGACAACTACAATCAGTGCCGCTATAACGATGACTAATTTTTTATTTTTTTCCATGAGAACAGATTTTGCGACAAAAATACAACATTTTATGCATACGTATTGTCGTTGAGTATAAAAAAAACATAATCTATGGCTGTTGTAATGTAATAGGGGGAATATCTCCTGTAACCCAGTTATAAAAAGTATGCTGAGGGTAAAGTATAGCATTGTTTTTAATCCAGTTGTTGAGTATGTCTATAGCCGGTGTGCCATCTTCTGTTTGTAAGGTTGATGCGTCGTAGCTGTATATTTGCTTTGGTGTGGTTTGATAATTACTGTAAACAGCTTTTACGTTGTCATCACAATAAAGTCCACACTCTATTATGCTATGATTGGTGATATTAGCAAGCGAACCATATTTTTTCTTTGGTGAATATCCTGATGTTTTATATGCATAACAGTTTTTCATTTCACTTTGAGGTTCCATTGTGTAACAGATACCTGCTCCCGATATGGTATGGAGAAAATTACAACCGGAAGTATAGCAATTTAGAATTTTGCCGTAATTACTATAAACTATTCCTCCGGCTTTTCCATTGGAATGTTGAAATTCAATGTTCTCTGACGAGCAGTTAATGATATACCCTCTGTTTATACCCACCATTCCTCCAACTTTGTTATCAGTGACTTCCGTAAAGGTATTATTACCTTTTATGTGACATCCTGTTATAGTGCCATTATTTCTTCCGATAAGTAATGCTTCGTATTTGCATGTATGGTTTCCGGTAAATGAAGCATTTATTAAATTTAAGTTCTTAATAACACCAGTGGTATCAACAAAAGAAAATAGAGCATATGAATCCATATCTTCTTTTGAGCTAAGCTGTAAGTTGTATAGTGAGAAGTTTTGTCCATCCAGGCAATCTTTGAACCCCATGCTGTTAAGATTTTGTGGGTCGTAATGTCCGATACTTTGCAAGCGGTTACAGTCTTCTGAAGTAAAATGAATATCATTCAGCAGATAGTATACCATTCTTCCATTTACAGCACTTCCAAATTCTTCCAATGTTCTGCCTGTATATTCTTTTCCATTAATCAGATAGGTAAAAGCAATAAAATCTTCGGCAGTACTTATTCCACATGTGTAATCCGATTTCAGATGATAGTTATATTGGTGTCCTTGTTGGAAAGTGGAGGTAGTGACCTGTGCCGTATAATTGCCGTCTGAAGTTTCTAATGTAATATCTACTGACATGTCCGATGCAGGCGGTACAATCAACGTATAAATCCCGCTTTCTTGCTTGGTAAATGTTGTTGTATGAAGATTGTCGGCTGTGTATGTTAGTTGTACTTTTTTGAAATCGATACTGCTAATCGAAATGGATGGTGTAAAACTGATGTTTTTTAGGCGGCGATTTAATATAGGAGTAACCTGAAAAACAAGTTGTGAAAACAAATGGTTGAATTGCAGTACGACAGGATTCCCATATTTGATATTACAAGTAGTGAACAAAAAATCTTTCAATCTTCCGTCATTTTCATAAAAGCTGAATTCTTGTTCTGATATTTGAGGATAATAGGCGGTGATATTGGCCTCCGATGGTTCTGCACTCCATTGTAGTTCCGTAGGAGGATTCCATCGCCCATTGTTATACGTCAGCAGGAGATTGTCGGCAAACAGGCCACCGCTACTATAGAAAGAGATGATGCTTCCGTCTTCCAGATAACCAGAGTTGACAGCTCTGGATTGGTCATTATAAAAGGGGACGGACAGATTTCCTACAATGGAAACTCTATTATATGTAGGAGATGAAAAGTATTCGGATGTACAACTGGTCAACATCAAAACAAAGGCGATAATGAATGACAAATATTTCATGGCATTAAGTTTTATGGTTTACTTTTATAAGACTAACGCCATTTTTGAAATTTGTATACCCGAAAGCACAAAAAAAATACGCTGCCGAACCTTCTCAGGCAGGCAGCGCAAGCTACAATACAAAATACAAATACAACTAAACGAGATATATTGTAAAATTAAGAAATAGAAATAACAAATAAAAATTTGCAAACAGAAAAATGTGATTTCTATTCTTATTTTTTTACAGAGTGAATATATCACACAATACCTTGTGCCATCATGGCATGTGCAACTTTCATGAAACCGGCGATGTTTGCACCTTTCACATAGTTGATGTAACCATCAGGTTCGGTTCCATACTTCACGCATTGTTCGTGGATGTTATGCATAATCTGATGCAGTTTTTCGTCTACTTCCTGAGCAGACCAGCTTAAATGCATTGCATTCTGGCTCATTTCCAATCCTGAAGTAGCTACGCCACCGGCGTTGACAGCCTTGCCCGGAGCATACATCAGTTTGTGTTCGATAAATGCATCGATTGCTTCAGGAGTACAACCCATGTTCGAAATTTCTCCTACACAGAGAACGTTGTTGTCAATCAAATGTTTGGCATCTTCACCGTTCAATTCATTCTGTGTTGCACATGGAAGTGCGATATCTACTTTAACTTCCCACGGACGACGTCCTTCTACGAAAGTAGAGCTTGGGAATTTTTCTGCATAAGGTGCAACAATATCATTGCCCGAAGCACGGAGCTCAAGCATGTAGTCAATCTTTTCGCCACTAATTCCGTCCGGATCATAGATATATCCGTCAGGACCGGAAATAGTAACAACCTTAGCTCCCAGCTGAGTAGCTTTGGTAGCTGCTCCCCATGCTACGTTTCCGAAACCGGAAATAGCAACAGTCTTGCCTTTTATGTCGATACCTTTCTTGTCGAGCATGTGCTTTACAAAGTACAAGCCACCGAATCCTGTAGCTTCAGGACGGATTAATGAACCGCCGAATTCCAAACCTTTACCGGTAAAGGTACCTGTAAATTCGTGAGTCAGTTTCTTGTACATACCGAACATATATCCTACTTCGCGGCCACCTACACCGATATCACCGGCAGGAACATCCATATCCGGACCCAGATGACGCCACAACTCCAGCATGAAAGCCTGGCAGAAACGCATAACTTCTGCATCGCTCTTTCCACGCGGAGAGAAATCGGAACCACCTTTACCACCACCCATAGGAAGCGTAGTAAGAGCATTCTTAAATGTCTGTTCGAATCCCAGGAACTTCAGGATAGAAAGGTTCACTGAAGCATGGAAACGGATACCACCTTTATACGGGCCGATAGCGTTGTTAAACTGAACGCGGTAACCCAGGTTTACCTGTACTTTACCTTTATCGTCTACCCAAGGTACACGGAAAGTAATGATACGGTCCGGTTCTACCAGACGTTCTATCAGTGATACTTTCTCGAATTCAGGATGCTGGTTATAGATATCTTCGATGGAGAGGAGAACTTCTTTTACTGCTTGTAAATACTCTGATTCACCCGGATGCTTAGCTTCCAGAGATGACATAATTTGATTAATATCCATGATCTCTTTTGTTTAAGGTCTGACAAAATGAAATTATTTGTTAATGCAAAGATAGGATTTTGTATAGAACGGCAAAATATTTTGCCTTGTTTTTGTACTCAAAAAGTGATAAAAAGTTAAAGCCGGACAAGTTTGCTGCTGTCCGAAAGTAATTTTTCTATGTTGGTAAGTTGCACAAATCAATAGAATTCCCGTAATTTGTTAAATAAATAAAGCTTAAACCTTGAAGCTATGCTCAGTAAGTTAAAATTAAACCAACTCTATTTTAAAGATACACAGTTCGTCAATCTGATGACGAAACGAATCTTTAATGTGCTTCTTGTTGCGAATCCTTACGACGCCTTCATGCTGGAAGACGATGGGCGTATCGATGAAAAGATATTTATTGAATACATGAACCTCAGCCTTCGGTATCCGCCCCGTTTTACACAAGTATCTACCGAGGAGGATGCCTGGAAGCAGTTAGGAAATACGATGTTCGATCTGGTTATCTGTATGCCGGGGTCGGACAACAGTGATACCTTCGACATTGCCCGGCAGATTAAGGGAAAATATCCTCATATACCTCTGGTCGTATTGACTCCTTTTTCTCACGGTATCAAAGAACGTATGGAGCACGAAGACTTGAGTATATTCGAGTATGTATTCTGCTGGCTGGGAAATACCGATTTGCTGGTATCCATCATCAAGCTGATAGAAGACAAAATGAATCTGGAGCACGACATTAAGGAAGTCGGTGTGCAGATGATTCTGCTGGTGGAAGATTCCATACGTTTCTATTCGTCCGTGCTGCCTAACTTGTATAAATTCGTGCTTCGTCAGAGTCAGGAGTTTGCTACCGAAGCTCTGAATGAGCATCAGCGTACCTTGCGTATGCGTGGACGTCCGAAAATAGTACTGGCACGTTCTTACGAGGAGGCGATGGATTTATATAACAAGTATCAGAATAACATGCTGGGAATTATATCGGACGCACGTTTTCCGCGTGAAGGTCAGATTGATCCGAAGGCAGGCATTCGCTTCCTTACCGAAGTGCGCAGCCGCGATCCGTTCATACCGCTGATTCTTCAGTCGGCAGAAGTTTCCAACAAAGAATTTGCATTGAACTGCGGAGCACAGTTTATCGACAAGAACTCGAAGAAAATGAACATCGACCTGCGGGAGGCTGTTTCCGAGAACTTCGGTTTTGGCGATTTTATCTTCCGCAATCCGAATACCATGGAAGAAGTGGTGCGTGTGCATAATCTGAAGGAACTGCAAAACGCTATTTTCTCCATACCGGCAGAATCGTTCCTCTATCATATCAGTCGGAATCATATTTCCAGATGGCTCTATTCGCGTGCCATATTTCCTGTAGCCGAATTCTTGAAGCAGATTACATGGGAAGGTCTGCAAGATATCGATGCCCACCGTCAGATTATATTCGAAGCAATTGTGAAGTACCGCAAGATGAAGAATCAGGGAGTGGTAGCCGTATTCGAGCGCGACCGTTTCGACCGTTATTCTAATTTTGCCCGTATCGGCGACGGTTCGTTGGGAGGAAAAGGACGTGGACTTGCGTTTATCGACAATATGGTAAAACGGCATGCCGAATTCGATGAGTTCGAAAACGCTTCGGTGGTTATTCCTAAGACGGTAGTACTTTGTACCGATATCTTCGACGAGTTTATGGATATGAACCAGTTGTATCAGATAGCTCTGAGCGATGCCGACGATGAAACTATTCTGCGTGCTTTCCTGCGTGCCAAACTGCCAGACCGGCTGGTCGAGGATTTCTTCGCCTTTTTCGATGTTGTGAAGTCCCCTATAGCCATCCGTTCTTCCAGTCTGCTGGAAGATTCTCATTACCAGCCGTTCGCAGGTATTTACTCAACTTACATGATACCTTACCTGACAGATAAGTACGAAATGCTACGTATGTTGAGCGACGCGATAAAGGGAGTCTATGCTTCGGTATATTATAAAGACAGTAAAGCATACATGCAGGCTACCAGCAATGTGATCGATCAGGAGAAGATGGCGGTGATTCTTCAGGAAGTGGTAGGTACCCAGTATGGCGACCGCTTTTATCCGTCTATTTCGGGAGTGGCACGCTCCATCAATTACTATCCCATCAATGACGAACTGGCGGAAGAAGGAACGGTCAGTCTGGCCCTGGGACTTGGAAAGTATATTGTCGACGGAGGACTTACTCTGCGCGTATGTCCTTATCATCCGGATAAAGTGCTTCAGACCAGCGAAATGGAAATGGCCTTACGCGAAACACAGACACGTTTCTATGCGCTCGACCTGAAGAACTTAGGACAGAACTTTTCACTCGACGACGGCTTTAACCTGTTGAAACTTCCGGTAAAAGAAGCCGAAAACGACGGAGCCTTGAATTATATTGCCTCTACATACGATCCGTACGATATGGTCATACGCGACGGTATCTACCCGGGCGGGCGTAAGGTGATAACCTTTGCCAATATTCTTCAGCACGATGTCTTTCCGCTGGCACGTATTCTCCAGCTTGCCCAGAAGTACGGACAAGGAGAAATGCGCCGTCCTGTAGAGATAGAGTTTGCCGTCAATCTCGATGCTAAAGAAAAGAAAGGAGTATTCTATCTGTTGCAGATACGTCCGATGGTGGATATGAAAGCCGACTTGAATGAAGACTTGAATGCCATTCCCGAAGACCAGCTTCTGCTCAAGAGCGTAAATTCGCTGGGACAGGGCATCATGGACGATATGCAGGATGTGATTTATGTAAAGACCGACGGCTATTCGGCTTCGAACAACCAGTTGATAGCTTATGAAATAGAGAAACTGAACAAGCGTTTCCTCGACGAGGGTAAACATTATATATTAGTCGGTCCGGGACGCTGGGGAAGCAGTGATACATGGTTGGGCATTCCCGTAAAATGGCCGAACATATCGGCAGCCCGTGTCATTGTCGAAGCTGGATTGACCAATTACCGTGTCGATCCGAGTCAGGGTACACACTTCTTCCAGAACCTGACTTCTTTCGGAGTAGGGTATTTTACAATCAATGCTTACATGAACGACGGCTTGTACAATCAGGAGTTGCTGAACAGCATGCTGGCAGTAGAAGAAACCAAATTCTTGCGCTGGGTTCATTTCGACAAGCCTTTGAGTGTCAAGATGGACGGTAAAAAGAAAATCGGTGTCGTCAGCATTGCCTGATTTCATTGTATGAAAAGAAAAACAGACAGGAAGATGCTGTAAAGAAACATCTTGTAAATGGTTCTTTCGTCTTCCTGTCTGTTCTTTTTATGCTTATCCGTTATTCCTGTATTCCAACGGGCTCATGCCTACATATCGCTTAAAATACTTTCCGAAGAAAGACATGTTGGCGAAATTCAATGAGTCGGATATTTCCTGAATAGACAAATTTGTCGATTTCAGTTGTGATTTTGCATCCATAATGACCATGCGCGATATGATTTCCATACACGTATTGCCGGTTGCCTGCTTCACGGTAGTACAGAGATGCGTATGCGTAATGCCTAACTTTTCTGCATACCATGCCACATTACGCGTCTTGTTATAGTTCTGCATGACCAGCTGGGTGAAGTTTTTGCATAATATTTCGCTTTTCGACAGATTACTTTTGTTGTCGTTCGCCCGGTTGCTGTACATGGCAGCTATCCCTATATGAATGTTATTATATAAATAAGGAGTAATTCGCTTACGCGTGTTTTCGTTAAAGAATTCATAAAGTTTAATCAGGAAACAAAGATAATCTTTTAACAGTGCGGCGCCTTCCGGACGAAGAGTAATAAGCGGTCTGCCCAGTGGAATATACAATGTCTTCATGGTAGAGCGGTTTAAATTGGCCTGTTCTACATATTTTGAAGAAAATCCACCGAAATACAATTCCAGTTCTCCCTTTACGCTATGTATCTGAAGAATTGTTCCCGGCATGATCGAAACAAAATCGTTGGCGCGTACAGTTATTCGGTTCAGGTTAACTGATGCTTCTATTTCACCGCTCATACACAGAACGAAAATTTCCGATTTTATTCGGCATGGGAAATTAGTGTATAAGCTTAGAAGTTCTTTACTGATACCTGTCCCTACAATCCATTCTTCCGGTAAATCTATCTTGGGTAATTCTTTTTCCATCGTTTAAAACTTTCTACAAAGTTATATGTTTTTTGAAATATAGACTACTCACTAATTAGTTAAATAACCTAATATGGTTTATAAATTAGTATGTTATGTATTCACTTTTAATGTCATATTAAAAAATAGAACAAAAATAATAAGATTAGACCTTGTCAGTTCCTCTAAAAGGTTGTTACTTTGCACCGACTAATAAAAATTTAAGGTATCAAATGAAAAAGAATTTGTTTTTTTACTTGTTTGCTGTATTGTGTACAGTGAGCTTGTTCACTTCTTGTAGTGACGATGATGAACCAACAGTAACTGTCCCTGGCAATGTTGATGTAGCAGGTGACTATAAAGGAGCATTGGATGTTACGTTGAAAATGGAAACTGGAGATGTTCCTGCTGGTAGTGTTCCTGCACAGCTTGTTTCTGTGACTAATGCTGGAGAAAATACTGTAGATTTAAAAATCAGTAACTTTTCTTTCAGTGGAATGTCGTTGGGTGATATTGAATTGAATGGTTGTCAGTTGGCTGATGCTGGAAATGGTAAATATACTTTTACAGCAACTTCTTCGATGGACGTAACAGGTTTGCTGTCTGCTGGAATCAAAGCAAATGGAGTTTTTGAAGATAAAACTCTTACACTCGATTTGGATATAGATGATGTCAAACTGATGGGATCTCCAGTACCTTATACGGTAAAAGTAACTTATTCTGGTACTAAACTTTCTGGTAAAGAAAGCAGTGAAGCTAAGATCCTTTCTTTTGTTTTCGACAAAGAAGTTGCAGCTGTTGATTCATTGGTTGTTGGTGATGTGGTTATCAACGAAGAATCTAAGACTATTACTTTCATGGTTGCTGATACTGCAAAAGCTGAATATCTTACGGCTTTAGTTCCGACTATTGAAGTTTCTGAAAAAGCGACAGTTACTCCTGCAAGTGGTGTAGCACAGGATTTCTCAAATGGCAAGACTGTAACTTATACAGTTACTGCTGAAAATGGAACAACAGTAGAATATGTAGCTTCTATTTCTGGTAATGCTTCTTTCTATGATTTTGAAAGCTGGAGTTATGGTAGTACTTTGTATCCTGAAGAACAGGATTGTCCTATATTGAATGGATGGGCTTGTTGTAACGATGCCGTCCTGTTAATTAAAAAAATGGGGATATTGGGAGGTATTACTTATGAAGGAGAATATCCAGTACGTCCTTCTATCGATGATGTACATGCAGGTGAAAAGGCTCTTTTGCTGGAATCTGTAGATACTAAAGGCGGAAACATTTTCGGTACTCCTGTTCCTAAGGTAACAGCAGCTACAGCATTTTTAGGAACATTTAATGCTTTTGGTGCATTAGGAGGAGATCCTATGGCTACTACAAGCTTTGGTGTTATGTATGACAAACAACCGCTTAAAGTAACAGGCTTTTATAAATATACTCCGGGTGCTGAATTTTATAATGCAAATGGTGAATTGCAGGCTGGTGTTACTGATAAATGCTCTTTAAGTGCAGTGCTTTATGAAGTTTCTAGTGAAGATGAAACTTTGAATGGTGGTAATATTTACACTTCTGATAAAATTGTAGCCAGAGCTGTATTTACAAATGATAAAGCTGTAGAATCTTATGCACCATTTGAATTGAATTTGGAATACGTAAAAGATTACGATTCTTCAAAATTGTACAAGTTTGCTGTTATTTTCTCAGCAAGTGCTGATGGAGCTAGTTACAATGCTGCAGTAGGTAGTAAATTGCTGATTGATGATGTAACAATCATAAATAAGTAATTTCTAGATCTTTAACAAGAAGAGAAGAGGTGGTGAAGTATTATTACTTTACCACCTCTTTTTATTTGTACAAATTATAAAAAAACATGCTGATGTTTTATCCAATTCTTGGGCAAGTTTTCTTGAATTTATGCTCATGTTTTTTTAGTATGCAGTGATTCCTAAAATATAGATATCTGATATAAACTAAAAAGGCTTTATCAATCGTATTTGGGAGAATGATAGAGCCTTTTTTATAGTAAGTAAAGTGGTTGATTCTTAATGTAATAAACTCTTTTGGAAAGAGCCTGATCTTTGGTTTGCCCTCACGTTTTCTTCAATAGCTGAAAATTTGATGAGAGGCTTGAAAAATATGTATTTCTGTTATGAGAAGTTAAAATTCGTATCCAAATCCAAAATTCAGATAAATGGGGTACATGGCAAAAGAAATAGTATTGAAGTCTTTCTTGAATATGTCATTGAGTCCCCATGTCAAATCAGCGTGTACAGTGAGGTGTTTGTAAGCTTTCCAGCTTCCTCCAGCCTGAATACCCCATTGGAAACGACGTAATTCATCAGAAAAGTCATATGCAGCTGAGTTGTCACCTTCAAAATCAATGCGGCTTCCCGTTGCATCGGGAGTGCGCAAATGTCCTTCATAAACTTCTCCTGAAAAATCTCCATCCATCATGTATGAGAAATAAGGACCGGCTACAACTTTCCAGCGGTTATTGATTTTATAGTTTGCCAACAATGGAATAGTGATATACGACATCTTGACTTTGGTTTTGACACCTCCGGTCCAAAGGCCTTCTACTTTTCCGCCTACTTCGTTGAAGATAGCCATTCCGTAATTTTTTACTGTAGCACGTGTGGTCATGTCTTTGCTGTCAAGTCTTACTCCAAGACTTATTCCCCATTTCTGGGCGGCATCAACCCATTTTGTTGCGTTTCCTTCAATTGTTATGGCAAGTCCCGGTGAGTAACTGTCCAAGCTTCTGATCTCTTTTGGAAGAGGAAGCGGTGAAGTTCCTCCGATGTTGACACCTGCCTTGAACTCATAGTTCAGACCATGTAGTGATGACCACAGCAAACCTTTATGTTCGGTAGACTGTGCATGTAACAAATTTGCTCCTGCAGTAAGTGCCGCAGCTAATATAAATATATATTTTTTCATATTTCTGTTTCGAATATCTAGATGATTGAATTGTATTATTCACAAGTTATTTCTACTTCGTCAATGCAAAGCTCACTTCCTATAGCCCCTTCGAAATAGGCTCCCTGAATGCTGGAAGAGAAGACAATAGCAAGTTTATATTTACCAGCTTTCAGATTATCTTCATTAATGGTTTTACCATTTTGGAGCTTGAAGTCCAGATCAAATCTGGTCCACTGGTCGGTTGCTTCTGTTTTGTCTATACGTGCCATTGAAACAATGTTCTTTGCCTTCTCGTTGCCTTCCGTAAATAAGTCACCATCCAGTGAGAAGTCACTGTTGGGCGCTTCATAAAGCACGGCATAGATATCACCGGTATCGGTTTTTCCTGAAATGACATTTCCGTTCTGGTCTGTTAATGTTGCTCCCGGTTTATATTTGTAGTATCCCGACATTTTCAGAGGTTTCCGTGTGAAAGGGAAGCCAAACTGAGTTGCTTGTCTTGGAGCAATGATGGCATAAGTTGTGTTGAAAGAGCCGATAAAGAGATTTCCGGCAGCAATCGGCATTTTAGGGTTGGTATTCATACCAAAGGTTCCTGTTGACTGAGTAACTAGTTTTACACATTTGCCTTCTACTCCTCCGTCAGCCTGTGATGTCGGATATTGTATGGCATTGGTTGCCATGCCGCATAAATTATATCCCTGATTACCACTAGCCCATTGCATGATACCATTTACATCAGTCAGGTATAATACATGATATGGATTGATTTCTCTTAAGTTTTCGAATGAATATTTTAAAGGCAGTTCTATTGTGTATAGATTAACTGTGTAAGTTGCCTTGTTACTTCCATCTTCGGATGTGACAGTGAAGGTACGCTCTTTTTCAGTGCTGAAATCGTAGTAAGGTGGATTGTCCTTGCTTTGAGATTGGTCCGGACTGATAGTAGCCCCGTCAGGGAGAGTAAAATTCAGTTCCTGAGCTGCTACATTAGAGCCTTCGAAAACGAAGATATCGATTTCTCTGCTTATTTCATTGATGTTTATTAATTGGATATTTGCTCCGCTACATCCGTCTATTGCCGCTTCTACATTTAATGCTTCATCCTGAATGCAGGATATTGTGGATAAGGATAAGGTAATTCCGATTAAAATGTTTTTTAAATTCATGTTTCTTTTTAATTATCGTTGATGTGGCAAATATACAACAAAAAAAGCAGGATGGAAGCTAATTCCATCTTAATTTTTATACTGTATTTATGAAAAATAGACTAAAATAATATTGGTAAAATGTATGACTTTCGATACTTTATGATATGGTATAAGTGCGGAAAGATAAAAAATAGAACAAAAATAAAAAAACAGACCTTTTCGATAAGCTGAAAACTCTATTACTTTGTGCCCCGGAAAAATTAAAATTACTAATTGAATGAAAATGAAAAACTATTTAAAACTTCTTTCTTCAATAGTGTTGCTGGCTTTCATAGGTAGCTGCTCGAGTGAAGACGGAAAAGAGAGTGTTTCAGGGCAAGGCAGTATCATGGTTGATTTGTCGACCAATCTGTCTTATAGTCGCGCTGTAGATGAGAGCGCTTATCTGAACGTGAAAAATTACAAAGTGTCTTTGTATAAAGGGGAGGATCCCGTTTATACGGATAAACTGTATGAGGATTTGGATGTAGAACAGAAAGTTGATTTTGGTGTTTCTTATATACTGACCGCTTACTATGGAGAAGATGTGGCTGCGGGTTATGACAAATTGTACGTAAAGGGTAGTGAATCATTTACTGTATCGCAAGGAGATAAGAAAACAGTTTCTATTGTTTGTAAACCTGCCAATGCCAGAATTACTTTGGTTTATAAAGGAAATGATGATAACGATGCATTCGAAGATTACTTCCAGGATTGTACCGTTACTGTAAAGACCGACTATATGGATGAGGCTTGTACTATGAACAAGTCGAATGAAGGTCAGCAGCTTTACCTGAAGACTGGCGATGAAGGTACAGATGCTACTTTGTCTTTCTCTTTAATTGATAAAAACGGTGAACCTGTATCTGTAGACAATTTTACTACTTCTAAAGTGATTGATTTGAAGCCTTGCTATTCTTATACATTAACAATCAAGCCAAATGCCACAGATATAGCAGGTGGTAAAGTCGGACTGGAAATTACTGTCGACGACGGTGTTACTGAAGAAGATGTTACAGTTGATATTTCGGGTGATTACATTCCAAGTTGAAATAAAATACGAATAAAATGAAAAAATATAAAAGTTTAATCTGGCTTTTAGGCCTTATGATAGGTTTCTCATCTTGCGAAATGCGCGATGAACTTTGGGGCAAGGGAGAAGCTGGCGAAAATGCAGGTACACTGGAACTCGACCTGGCATCCATTTATAACGGAGTGACAATGAGTCGTGCTGACGAAGTAGTTGACGGTGGAACTACTACCGGAAACTTTGATGCAGAAGATGTAAATGTAGATAACTATACGTTGATTGTAACAAATGCGGAAACTCAGGAAGAAGTTGCCAGAGGTAAGGTTAGCGAACTGAAAAACGAAAGCGGAAAAGTTGTTCTTCCGTTGAGCGAAGGTGATTATTCTGTAACAGCTTACAATTATGAAGGAGAAAATGTAACAGTATCCGAACGTCCTTATTTTAAAGGGGAGCAGACTTTCTCTGTAAAGAAAGGTATTGCTACAAGTGTTGATTTGCCTTGTAAACTGGCTTGTGTGGAAGTATCTGTTGGGCTGACAGCTTCATTCGAAGAGTCTTTTAAAGATGATTATTCAGTAATAGTTGATAATGGAGATGGTGCCACCCAAATATTCGATAAGAATTCTCTTGGTAAGAAATATTATTTTCAGGTTCCTGAACACCAGAACAGTCTGAATGCTTCTATCAAGGCAACTTCTGTAGAAGGTAATTTTATTGAATTGAAAGCAACTATTCAGAAGCCTTCTGATGCAGAGGGTAGCGAATCTTATTTGGCTGGTGGAGATTCTTTTGAAATCAATCTGACTGAAGAAGGTTCTACTGAATCTCATATTTCTATCGGCATTACAGTCGATCTGACATTTACCGAAGTGGGTGAAACAATCGAAATCCCTGTAGGTAATATTATTTATGAAGGTCCGGATACTCCGGGTGAAGGTGGCGAAGGCGGTGAGGAACCGGAAGCTTCCATTACATTCGAAGGATTGCCTGCTACTTATACTTGTACTTATGGTGATTCTGAAATTGCAGGTTTACAAGATGTCCGTATCTTAGCTCCTAATGGTATTAAGAATCTGAATGTAACTATTTCGGGTGAGATTGCTGGGCTTTTAGGTATGGTAAAATTACCTGGAACATTCGATATCTGTAATCTAACTGATGATATTAAACCTACACTGATTAGCACGTTGGAACTTATTACAGAAGATGAATATAATCAGTTGCATGCGGGAACCTGTACAGATTTTACGTTTAGACTGGGAAAACTATTAGTGCTTGTCCCAAGTGTTGTTCAATCTGGAGAGAGTATATTTAACTTGTCTGTTTCAGATGGTGTAGATACTAAAGACGGAGATATTACAGTTATCGTAAATCCAAAAGGTGAGGAGTAAAAGAATATGAAATTAACAAATATAATGATCGGATTATTTCTGGGGGCAGGACTTGTTTCTTCCTGTCAGTCAGAAATAGATGAAGCCAAAGGATATGGCTATCTCCAGTTGTCTTCTATTGATGTTAATAAGGGTGTAGAAACTCGTGCTGACATAACTGAATCGGAAGCGATTGCTGTCGATATATTAGATGAGTCGAATGCTGTAGTACAGCATGCCGATGACTGGAGAAGTTTGGATGATGTATTACTGCGAGTAGCAACTTATACCATCAAGGCATATTCAGCCGACAAGAATATGGAAACTCAGGGCTTTGATGCTCAGCCTTATTATGCAGGACAAAAAGATGTAGTAATCGAAGCCAATAAGGCAAAGAATGTAAACATTACTTGTAAGCTGGCACAGACAATGGTTTCTGTAAATTGCTCGGAAACTTTTAAGTCAACTTTTGCTGGTTATACATGTTATATAGAAGGTGCTGATGCGCTGAGCATTCCATTTGTAGAAGATGAAGCACGTGCTGCTTATGTAAAGGCTGGTCAGCCTTTGACTGTAAAAGTTGATTTCGGTAATGGAAAGTCTTTCTCTCAGGAAATCACTTCGAAAGCGGAAGCTGCTTACCACTATAAAGTAAACTTGGATATTACGGAAGGTAATGCCGGATTTGATATCTCTGTGGACCAGACTATCCATCAGTACGACGTAACAGTAAAAGTACCTACCAAACAGGAAAGTGCTGACATGGTGACCAGCGATATTAAGAATGATGCTTCCAAGGTTTGGGGACAGTTTGCTTATTTGTCGGGAACTTGTAATTTGGCAGAAATAACTTCTCCGGTGCAGTTCCGTTACAAGAAAAAAGCTGGTACTGAATGGACTACCGTAGAAGCTGTTCAGGAAGAAGGTACAAAGAACTATTCAGTAAAGGTTGCTCCGCTGGACTTCGGTACTGAATATGAATATTACATATTGTGTGGAGATAAGGCGGGTTAGACTTGTACGCTTACTACAGAATCGTATGTAGAAATTTCGAATTTGAACTTTGATACGTGGACTCAGAGCGGCAAGAACTGGTATCCAAATGGGGATGCAGCCAATAGCTATTGGGCAACAGGAAATGAAGGAGTAACTACTTTAGGTAGTTCTAACAGCGTGCCGGTAGAAGGTAACGACGCTCGTAATGGTAAGGCTGGAAAGCTTGAAACCGTAACTGTTGCTTTGGTTGGATATGCAGCAGGTAACTTACTGATTGGTAATTATTCTACAAATCTTGATAATATGGCAGTTAGCGTACAGTTCGGACGTTCTTATAACGGTGCTCGTCCTGTTAAACTGTCTGGATATTATAAATATACTCCGGGTACTTCGATGAATAAGAATGGAAAGATTCCTTCTGATCGTACATTGACTGTCGATGAATGCGATATTTATATCAAGCTTTGGTCAGGAGATGCGGTTATTGCTGAATCACATTTTGTGACTAATCAGACTGTTTCTGATTATACTCATTTTGAACTTCCTATAGAGTATACAGATATGACCAAACGTCCGGATAAAATTACAATCGTAGCTACATCAAGTCGTTATGGTGGTGAGTTTGAAGGCTCAGGTATGTTGGGTACAAAGGTGGTCGGACAGGTTGCTGAGGGCAGTACCCTTTGGGTAGATGATTTTGAATTGTCATACTATTAATATTTGCATGAAGAAATATTTGATTTTATTATTAACCTTTTTGTGCGTAACTTCGGTCTACGCACGAAAAGGTTATGATCGTAATATAAAACCTACTCTGTTTGTGCCGAAAGGTTCGTGGATGGGAGGAGTTACATTCTCTTATACGGAATTGACAGGCGATAATTACAAATTCCTTATACTGGATGACGTGAACGGTGAAGGTTATACTTTTAAGGTGAGTCCGTATGCCGGATATTTTTTTCGGGATAATATGGCTGCCGGTATACGTTTGAATTATAATCGTACCTATGCGGATATAGGTAGTATTAATCTGGATTTGGGAGATGACCTGACATTCGATATCAGCGATTATAAGTATCTGGAGCATGAATATACTGCTGCCGGATTTTTGCGTACTTATATGGGACTTGGAAACAGTAAAGTTTTTGGCTTTTTCAATGAGCTTCGTCTGACGTATGGATATGGTCAGGGAAAAACTTTATCTGGGTCGGATGAGAAAGCAACGGGTACTTATCAAACTTCTCATCGTTTGCAGATTGGTGCGGCACCGGGCTTGACGGCTTTCGTTACGAACAATATGGCAGTCGAGGTGTCGATTAATGTCGTTGGTCTGGACTTCAAGTGGATTGAACAGACTACCAATCAGGTTGAACATGGGTCATACCGTCAGAGTTCCGCTGATTTTAAGATTAATATATTTTCCATCAATATCGGTGTTTGTACTTATTTTTAAATTGACAAATTATGATTATAAAAGCTTTAAAGTTTAGCTTTATATCACTCTTGTTACTGAACATGTCTTCGTGTATAGAGAATGACATTCCTTATCCTTATATCGAGGGGGTTATTCAGGAAATTCAGGTAGACGGAATGCAGGGAGAAGCCGTGTTCAATAATCAGGCTCGTACTATTGAACTTACTATAGGTGAAGATGCTTTTATCGATAGTTTGCCGATTACCAAGTTGGTTGCCAATTCGGAAGCACTGATTTATCCGGATACGGCTGCTTGTATTAAGCCTAACGGTTTTCCAAATTTTAGTTTTGCTTCGTTGAATGAGCTTCCTGCCAATGCAAATACTGCTGTCGATTTTACAAATCCGGTAGGTTTCTTGTTGAAAACTTATCAGGACTACTGGTGGAAGATTACAGTAAAGCAGGAGATAGAACGTACTATTGAGGTAGAAAATCAGTCGGGAACGGCTCCTTCGTTGGACTTATATAATCATATTGCGATTATTTATGTCACTGAGGATGCCGATTATCGGAATATCAAGATTAAAAAGTTGAACCTGGAAGGTTCTAAAACAGTGCTTGATCCGCCAGCAGAAACAGTAATG
The DNA here is from genome assembly GCF_057861905.1 of Phocaeicola sp. Taxonomy (NCBI): domain Bacteria; kingdom Pseudomonadati; phylum Bacteroidota; class Bacteroidia; order Bacteroidales; family Bacteroidaceae; genus Phocaeicola; species Phocaeicola sp. The sequence continues at coordinate 25,049 of NZ_DBMACV010000019.1, forward strand.
GACTTTACCCGTCCGCGTGTGTTTAAGGCTTATCGTAACGGAAGATATATATGCGACTGGACGGTAGATGTACAAAAATCATCGGTAGCCGCTTCTGTAGAAAAGGTGAATGCATGGGCTACTAAGGCTTATATCAGTGGCAGTTTCCGTGCAGGAAATAAGGTTTCGGTGGAATATCGTATAAAGGGCAGTGAAGAATGGACTACTCTCGATGCTTCTGCTGTTACTGAAACAGGAAGTACTTCTTATTCTGCCGAACTTACCGGATTGCAGAGTGGTACGGATTATGAAGTACGTGCTCTTGCCGGAGATAATGAAGGAGAGGCATATTCTTTCCAGACGGAAACGATTGTGACTCTCCCCAACATGAATTTCGATACGTGGACGCAGGATGGTAAGACTTGGTATCCTAATCCGGTTGCCGATAACTATGACGATCCGCAAGCTTATTGGGCAACAGGAAATGAAGGGGTTACTATTTATAAGGAGTCGAGTACGGTACCGGTTACAGGCAGTGATGCTTATAAAGGAAAAGCAGCTAAGATGTATACTTATGGTGATATTGTGTGGGTAGGAGCAGCTGCCGGTAACTTATTTATCGGAACCTATAAAACGAATATAGGAAAGCCTGTAGACAGCCCGTCGTTTGGACGTCCTTATTCTGGAGCTCGCCCCACAAAACTGACTGGGTATTATAAGTATAAATCAATGCCTATTACATATAATGGTACCGTTCCCGGAAATCTGAAAACAGATCAATGCCATATATATGTGATGTTATGGAATGCATCCGGTCAGGAAATTGCTTATGGTGAGTTTGTAGGCACTGAGACTGTTACGGAATATACAAAGTTTGAACTTAATCTGGAATATAGTGATACGCAATCGAAGCCTGCAAAAATCGCTATTGTAGCAACTTCCAGTCGCTATGGTGGTGAATTTGATGATGCTGGTAAAAAAGTTATCGGACAGGTTGGTGATGGTAGTACTTTATGGGTAGATGAATTTGAATTAGGTTATGAATAAATCAGTTATTGAATATATGAAGTGGATAGGCTGCTTGTGCTTGTTGGTACTGTGTGTGGTACTGGGTGGATGTCAGTCGGATGAAGAAACGACTTTATCTGGCAAGACTGGTTTGCTCGTTACATTGACGGACGAAGAAAACAAGGCTTATTCACGTACTGCTCCTTCTGACTTGGACGATCCGTTAACGGAAATGTTTCAGTTGAAGGTGGTATATAGCGGTACGGATAAGTCGGCGTATAAAGGTAGTTGCAAGGAATCTATCCTGTTGTTGGAAGGGCTCTACGACCTGACAGCTACTTATGGCGACAATCCGGTGATTGCTCTGGATGCTCCTTATTATATAGGAACTTTGGAGGGGCAGGAAGTGATAAAGGGGCAGATGACTTCGGCTTCTATCTCTTGCTCGGTTGCCAATTCGTTGCTGTCTGTCCTTTATAATAAGGAGAGTCTGAATAAGCTGTATGAGTCTTATTACGTGACGGTTTCGGTTGGTAGCGAATCTGTTGATTTGGATGCTGATTCAGGCAAAAGTGCTTACTTCCGTGCCGATTCGTCGGTGAAGCTTGTTTTCCATGGACGTTTGTCTGGAACTGGTAAGGAGGTTACTTACGATATTCCAGATCAGGAGAAGTTCTCAAATATTCCGGTGAAGACTCATGTAAAAGTAACGTTGGGACTGGATGAATCTAATATTACTTCAGGTGTGGGTATTTCCATAGAGAAGCTGGAAACAGAAACAGTTTCCATTTCAGAAACAATTCCTGTGGAATATTTGCCGAAGCCGAAGTTGGAATCAGACGATTTTGTAAACAATACATTGTCGTTCGCCGAAACAGAAAAGAAACCGGCCGTTATTCGCCTGAAGCTTTCGTCTGCCTTGCAGGAGCTGAAGCTGAAGTTTAATTCGGCAGATGCTAAGTTTGCCGGACTGGAACAAGGAAGAGAATATTTGTTGTCGAATGCGGAAGATAAGTTGGCTGTAGAAACTGCATTGGGTATTGCATTGCCGGAAATCGGAGCAACGGAGGGCAGTCTTGATTTTACTTCCTTGATTCCCCAGTTGATGACAGATAAAGGAGCTACTGTTGCATCGATGGTAGAAGTGGATGTTGAGGCCAATAACCGCTGGGCAAGCGAGGATGCATCGGCCAACCGGGTTTATACACTTACTTGTAATAAGCCGGAGTTTAGTGTCAGTGCTTATCCGGGAAATATTTGGACAAAAGAGTTTACAGTGAGTCCTTTGTCGGCCGAAGATGTAAAGGCTGGAGATTATGAATTGTTAGGGCAGAAAATGAAATATCAGTTCAGTGCGGATGGTGAAAACGATTGGACCGATTTGGGAGAAGATTTGCGAAAGGCAGATTTGTTGCCTGGAAATACTTATTATGTCCGTGGAGTTTATCGTGGCGTGATTTATGGTGAGACTGTGGCAGTAAAAACTTATGAGGCATTATCTATTCCAAATTCAACTTTGGATGAGGGGTATAGTACAACTTATCCTAAAAAAGATAATCCTTTATATATTTTTAATGGTGGATGGATTGGAACTCGAAATACATTGACCTGTCATTCAGATGGTGCAAATGCATTTTATGTCTCTAAATCAAGTACATTACCCATAACTGAAAATGGAAGTACTGTCGCACATCTTATGACTATAGGATGGGGGACTGGAAATACCTGTGATTTTGGAAATAAGTCTGGCAGTGTTATTAATCATGTATCTGCAGGCTTAGTTTGCGTGGGTGATTATGAGGCTTCTAATGATACTATTTATGCAAAGTCTGCTTCAATACGACCTACATCTTTGAGCTTTACTTATAAGGCTGCTCCCTATAATGGTGATGAATATTTTGTGGAAATAGCTTTGGTAAATATATCAGATGGAATTGAAACTTTGATTGGTCATGCTGAGTTAACTTCAGGAGAAACGGTTGGTAGTTATACAACAAGCACTATTGATGTGGAGTATAATGATGAATGTAAATATCTTCCGATAACTCATGTACGAATTATTTTTAAGTCTGGTATAAAGGAGGATAAAGATCATTTGGAGGATAAATTCAGGGATGCATCTTTCTGGGATGGATATAAAAATGCTTATCTGGTCGGTAGTCAGTTCTGGTTGGATTCATTTTCTTTAATTTATAACAAATAAGGAAGTAGAATGAAAAAGAAAATATTATATATTTTATTAGGAGTTTTCCTGCTGATTAGTTGCCAGCAGGAAAACGATACGGTACTCTCCGGCGAAGGATTCTTGTCGGTTGGAGGAATAGAGATTCAGTCACAGACAAACACAGAAGTTGCTTCACGGGCAGCAGACGACATCACTTGGACGGTTGAATTGTGGAAAGGAGAGGAGATGCTCCGTACATTATCGGCCGAAGATATGCAGGATAAGATCGAGCTGGCTACCGCGGACGATTATATGCTGAAAGTGTACAGTCCGAACTATGGTACGGAAAAGAACTGGACGAATGATGAAAAAGGTGAGCCCGTGTATTATAAGGAAGTACCTTTTTCTGTAAAGCAGGGAGAAACAACCGGATTGAAGGTTCAGGTTCCTATGATTACTTTTGCCGTAAGTCTGGATCTTTCGGCAGTGCTGGTGGGCGATTGGTTACAAGAGTATAGCTTTACGGTTACTTCGGCTGAGCGGGCTGTGTCGTTGAAAGATGGAGAAACCGCTTACTTTGCTCATTCAGACGGTGTTTCTTTCAGCTATGAATTGTCTGTTACCAATTCGGATGCAGAAGTGAATGTCCTGAAGGGTGAATGGGGTGTACACGAAGGCGAAACCGTAAATCGCAACACTGTGTATACGGTAGTATATGATTGGAATACTCGGTCTTTGTCTTTGGAAAAATAATCTGAAATACTTTGAGTATAGCCCTCCTTGTTTCATGTATGAGTCTGTTCTCGGCATGAAGAAGGAGGGCTTGTTTGTTATGGTCGCACGGAAGTTCAACAAAGAGTATATTCACCAGGGAATATAAAAAAACGGATGGAATGTTTGCCGCATTCCACCCGTTTTACTTTTAATTATATGAGGATTACTTAGTCTATCAGACAATACCCTGAGCCATCATGGCTTTGGCTACTTTCATGAAGCCTGCTACGTTTGCACCTTTCACGTAGTTGATGTAGCCGTCCGGTTCTGTACCGTACTGTACACAAGCCTCGTGAATGTTCTTCATGATGCTCTTCAGCTTTTCGTCTACTTCTTCCTGGCTCCAGCTCAGTTTGATAGAGTTCTGAGTCATTTCCAGACCAGATACTGATACACCACCAGCGTTAGCAGCCTTACCCGGAGCGTAAAGAATCTTAGCTTTCTGGAATACGCGGATTGCTTCAGGAGTAGATGGCATGTTAGCTCCTTCGGAAACGGCAATTACACCGTTGGCGATCAAAGCCTTGGCATCGTCGCCGTTGATTTCGTTCTGGGTTGCAGAAGGAAGAGCGATATCAGCCTTTTCGTTCCATGGACGTGCACCTGCTACATATTTGCAGCCGTATTTTTCTGCGTATTCGCGGATACGTCCACGGTACAGGTTCTTCAGTTCCATGATATAATCCAGTTTTTCACGGTCGATACCGTCCGGATCGTAGATGTAACCGTCAGAATCGGACATGGTTACAACCTTGGCTCCCAGCTGAATCAGTTTCTCTACGGTATATTGAGCTACGTTACCCGAACCGGATACCAGACAAGTCTTGCCTTTCAGTTCGATGTTACGTGTTTTCAGCATTTCCAGCAGGAAGTAGATGTTTCCGTAACCAGTTGCTTCCGGACGGATCAGTGAACCGCCGAATTCGCGTCCTTTTCCGGTCAGTACGCCGGTAAATTCGTGAGCCAGCTTCTTGTACATACCGAACATGTAACCTACTTCACGGCCTCCTACACCGATATCTCCGGCAGGAACGTCTGTTTCAGGGCCGATGTGACGCCACAATTCCAGCATGAATGCCTGGCAGAAACGCATGACTTCAGCGTTTGATTTACCACGTGGAGAGAAGTCGGAACCACCTTTGCCGCCACCCATCGGAAGGGTAGTCAGAGAGTTTTTGAATGTCTGCTCGAAAGCAAGGAATTTCAGGATTCCCAGGTTTACAGAACTGTGGAAACGGATACCACCTTTGTACGGGCCGATAGCGTTGTTGTGCTGAACGCGGTAACCCATATTGGTCTGGATATTACCTTTATCGTCCATCCAGGTTACACGGAACTGATAAACTCTATCTGGAATACACAAACGCTCTATCAGGTTTACTTTGTCGAATTCGGGGTGTTTGTTGTATTCTTCTTCGATTGTGCCTAACACTTCTTCTACTGCCTGATGATATTCAGGTTCATTCGGAAATCTTCTTTTTAGATCTTCCAGTACTTTAGCTGCATTCATAATTATCTATTTAGTTGTTGGATTATTGATGTCCTCAATTAATTAATTTTGAATGTGACAAAAATATAGAAAAAATTTTATTTGCACAACATTTGATAAAGAAAAACGAGAAAAAAATATCAAAATACTTGAAATTGTAATTTAAATATGTGTAAATGGTTATTATTTGTTGTTTCTTAATGATTTGGCGACAGGAATGAATACAAGAGCTCCCGAAATGAGAATCATTATGATAAGGGGGCCGTCAATGTGAGGGGTTGAAGTCAGAATCAGAAAGCAGAGTGCTGCCCAGAACAGTGTCAGGATGACACATTGGGTTTTGGTAAGGGGCTTTTTCATAGGTCGGATGGTATTATGGGGTTATAAAAAGAGAAAGCTGAAAATAAAGGATAAAGTTTCTCTTTTTCGGCGAGGACTTTAAGCTTTATTCTCAGCTTTCCGCTTATTTAGGGTTTAACATTGTTTCTTTTTCTTGTCTACGATGGCATCGATGCAGGCAATGGCCGTAATGTTGACGATGTCACGTACCGAACTTTCAATGTCTGTAAAGTGGATCGGCTTGTTCAGTCCCATCTGGATCGGGCCGATGACTTCTGTTTCACTCATGCTCTGGATGAGCTGGTAAGTAGCGTTGGCAGAACTCAGGTTCGGGAATACCAGGGTATTGACTTCCTTGCCTTTCAGACGGGTAAACGGATATTTCTCGTCACGCAGTTCGTTATTCAAGGCAAATTTCACTTGCATTTCTCCGTCGATGGCCAGTTCCGGATATTCGCGGTGCATGTAGCTGATGGCTTCGTGTACCTTTGCCGGACTTCCTTCCGTATCGGAACCGAAGTTAGAGTATGACAGCATGGCCATAACCGGTTCCTGATTGAAGAAGCGTACTGCTTTCACCGACAGTTTGGCTATATCGATCAATGTATCTGTATCCGGATGACGGTTGATCAGTGTATCGGCGATGAAGTAAGTACCTTTCTTGGAGTTAAGGATGTGCATGGTGCCGAAATGATTGTATCCCGGCTGGATGCCGATTACTTCCTTGGCTACTTTGATGGTATTGGAGTATTTGGTGTACAGACCGGTTACAAAAGCATCTGCCTCTCCGGTTTCTACCATCATCATACCGAAGTAGTTGCGTTCGAACATCTTGTCGTTTGCCTCTGCGAAGTTCGCTCCTTCGCGGGCACGCTTTTCACACAGAATGCGTGCATAGCGTTCACGGCGTTCTGCCTCGCGGTCGTGACGGAGGTTGACGATTTCAATGCCTTCCAGGTTCAGGTCAAGTCCTTTGGCCAGCTTGGCGATACGTTCTTCGTTGCCCAGCAGAATCGGGTTACAGATACCTTCGGCCTTGGCTTCTACAGCCGCCTTCAGCATGTTGGGGTGTGTACCTTCGGCAAAGACTACACGCTGCGGGCAGCGGCGGGCTGTTTCGTACAACTGGCGGGTCAGCTTGTTTTCCTGTCCCATCAGTTCGCGCAGGTGATTCTTGTATGCTTCCCAGTCGGTAATCTGCTTGCGTGCTACTCCCGATTCCATTGCGGCTTTAGCCACAGCCATGGAAACTTCTGTAATCAGTCGCGGATCGACCGGTTTCGGAATGAAGTATTCCGGACCGAAGGTCAGGTTGTTTACGTGGTATGCCTCGTTCACTACGTCGGGCACCGGCTTCTTGGCAAGTCCGGCGATGGCACGTACGGCAGCCAGCTTCATTTCTTCGTTGATGGCGGTAGCACGTGTATCCAGGGCACCACGGAAGATATACGGGAATCCGATTACATTATTAATCTGGTTCGGATAGTCGGAACGGCCGGTCGACATCAGTACGTCCGGACGTGATGCCATGGCATCCTCGTACGAAATTTCCGGAGTCGGATTGGCCAGCGCGAATACAATCGGATGATCGGCCATGCTTCTTACCATATCCTGGGTAAGCACGTTACCTCGTGACAGGCCCAGGAATACATCCGCTCCCTTGATGGCTTCTGCCAGCGTGTGTACGTCCGTACGGTCGGTTGCGAAGAATTTCTTCTGTTCGTTCAGGTCGGTACGCTGTTTGGAGATGACTCCCTTGCTGTCCACCATGATGATGTTTTCCAGACGCGCTCCCAGCGAAATGTACAGCTTGGTACATGATACAGCCGAAGCACCGGCACCGTTTACAACAATCTTGACATCTTCTATCTTTTTGCCTGCCACTTCCAGTGCGTTCAGCAGTCCGGCACTCGAAATGATGGCTGTACCGTGCTGGTCATCGTGCATCACCGGAATGTCCAGCTCTTCCTTCAGGCGCTGTTCTATCTTGAAACATTCAGGAGCCTTTATATCCTCCAGGTTGATACCGCCGAATGTCGGTGCGATGGCCTTTACGGCTTCTATGAATTTGTCAGGATCTTTCTCGTTGACCTCGATGTCGAAAACGTCGATGCCTGCATAGATTTTAAAGAGCAGGCCTTTTCCTTCCATGACCGGCTTTCCGCTCATGGCGCCTATGTCACCCAGTCCCAGTACGGCAGTACCGTTCGATATGACGGCAACCAGGTTTCCTTTTGCGGTATAGTCGTAAGCCGTTTCCGGATTTTTCTGTATTTCAAGACATGGTTCGGCTACTCCGGGCGAGTATGCCAGCGATAAATCTCTTTGTGTTTGGTATGGTTTGGTAGGAACTACCTCTATTTTACCAGGCTTGCCCTGTGAGTGATAGAGCAAGGCGGCTTCTTTTGTTATTTTCACCATGGTTCTATTGATTTAATGTTTTCTCAATTAATGTGTAGCGCAAATGTAGAAATAAAATAACAAATGGAAGATTATTTCTTTTAAAAAACTATAAATTGTAGAATGTGCCGATTTCTTTGGTCGATAATATTTGTCAATTGGTCGGATTAATTTGGCGATATGTAATAACTCTCTTGTTTTATGGTTATTGTTAGTTAAACGATTGTTTTTTTGAGTGATTTTTTCCGTATATTTGCAAGGCTAAAAACTAAACAGGTTGAAAAAGTTTTCTAATTTTTAAAGAAGAGGGTACGAAAAACATTAACTATTATAATATGAATATGAGTGTAAAAAGAAACAGAAGTTTTTCTTCTAGCCGGATTGCCCTTATGGCTTTGGGGGTATCGGTTTTAACTGCTTGTGGCGGAGGTCAGGGCGGTATGAAAATGGGTGACAACGAATTTGCTGTACAAACGGTTACAACAACTTCCAGTAATCAAACCACTCAATATCCGGCTACAATCAAGGGTTTGCAGGATATTGAGATTCGTCCGCAGGTATCAGGCTTTATCGTGAAGTTATGTGTCGACGAAGGAGCAACCGTTCATAAAGGACAGGCGCTGTTTCAGATTGATCCAACTCAGTATAAAGCAGCTTACGATCAGGCTAAGGCCAGCGTAGAGTCTGCAAAAGCCAATTTGAAGACTGTTACAGAAACAGAAGCCAACAAGAAGATGCTGCACGAGCAGAAGATTATCAGCGACTTCGAATATCAGACAGCTATAAATAACTTGCTGACAGCCAAGGCTAATGTAGCACAGGCTGAAGCTGCTTATGCCGCCGCAAAACAGAACCTCGGTTTCTGTACGGTAACCAGCCCGTCGGACGGTGTTATCGGTACATTCCCGTATCGTGTAGGTGCTTTGGTCAGCGCTTCGGTTGCCGAGCCGTTGACTACCGTATCTCAGATTGGAGATATGTATGTATACTTCTCCATGACAGAAAAACAGTTGCTGGCTTTGACAAAGGCAGGCGGCACACTGAAAGAACAGTTGGAAAAAATGCCGGCGGTAAAATTGCAGTTGGCCGATGGTACAATGTACGATGCTGAAGGTAAGATTGATGCTGTCAGCGGAGTCATCGACCAGAGTACCGGTTCTGTAAGCATGCGTGCTATCTTCCCCAACAAGCAGAACATCCTGCGTAGTGGAGGTATGGCAAATGTCGTATTCCCTTATGCAATGGATAATATTATTTTGATACCTCAGACAGCTACACAGGAAATTCAGGATAAGAAATTCGTTTATGTATTGCAGGCAGACAGTACACTGAAATATACGGAAATACAGGTTTCTAACTTGAACGACGGTAAGAATTATATCGTAACCGGCGGTTTGAAGGAAGGAGATAAGGTAGTAGTGGAAGGTGTTCAAACTTTACAGGATGGACAGAAGATCGTTCCTATTACTGTTGCTCAAAAAGAAGCTAAATATCAAAAAGCCCTCCAGGATCAGCGTGATGGAAATATCCAGACTGCTTTCAATTGATTGTGTGAGGAGAATAATGTATTCGTATAATATTATTAAGGAATAGAATGAAACTAGATAAATTTATTAATCGTCCGGTACTGTCAACGGTAATATCTATCTTGATAGTTATCCTGGGTATAATCGGCCTTGCTACATTGCCGGTAACACAGTATCCGGATATTGCGCCTCCTACCGTATCGGTAAGAGCTACCTATACGGGTGCCAATGCGCAAACTGTATTGAACTCAGTTATTGCACCGCTGGAAGACCAGATCAATGGTGTAGAAAACATGATGTATATTCAGTCTAGTGCGTCAAACAACGGCTCGGCCGATATCAGTATTTATTTTAACCAGGGTACAGACCCGGATATGGCTGCGGTCAATGTACAGAACCGTGTTTCTATGGCGCAGGGTTTGCTGCCAGCCGAAGTAACAAAAGTCGGTGTGACAACTCAGAAGCGTCAGAACTCTATGTTGTTGATTTTCTCTTTGTACGATGCAGAAGATAAGTATAACATCGAGTTTATTGAAAACTATGCCAAGATTAACTTGATTCCGGAAGTTCAGCGTGTAAAGGGTGTGGGTGATGCCAACGTGATGGGTCAGGACTACTCTATGCGTATTTGGCTGAAGCCGGATGTAATGGCGCAATATAATTTGGTCCCATCTGATATTTCTGGTGTATTGGCCGAACAGAATATTGAAGCTGCTCCCGGACAGTTTGGTGAACGTGGAAATCAGACATTCCAATATACTATTCGTTATAAGGGACGTTTGCAGCAGACAGAAGAATTTGAAGATATCGTTATTAAAGCATTGCCAAATGGAGAAGTTCTTCGTTTAGGTGATGTTGCTCGTATCGAACTCGGACGTTTGGCTTATACCTTTAATAATACAGTAAACGGACATAAGGCTGTAACTTGTATTGTGTTCCAGATGGCAGGTACTAATGCTACTGAAACTATTAATAACCTGCTTGATGTTATCAGCAAGGCAGAAGAAAGTTTGCCTGCCGGTCTGAAGATCAACGTTGCTCAAAATGCTAACGACTTCTTGTATGCATCAATCCATGAAGTAATCAAGACTTTGATCGAAGCATTTATCCTGGTGTTCATTGTTGTATATGTATTCTTGCAGGATATGCGTTCTACATTGATTCCGGCTATTGCTATCCCGGTAGCTTTGATTGCTACATTCTTCGTATTGAAGCTGATTGGATTCAGTGTGAACTTGTTGACTCTGTCGGCGATGGTGCTTGCCATTGCGATTGTGGTCGATGATGCCATAGTGGTGGTAGAAGGTGTCCATGCAAAATTGGACCAGGGATATAAGTCATCTCGTGAGGCTTCTATTGATGCCATGAGCGAACTGGGTGGAGCATTGGTTTCAATTACATTGGTCATGATGTCTGTGTTCATTCCGGTAAGTTTCATGGGAGGTACAGCAGGTACATTCTACCGTCAGTTCGGTATTACCATGGCCATCTCTATTGCATTCTCTGCATTGAACGCATTGACACTGTCTCCGGCTTTGTGTGCTATCTTCCTGAAACCACATGATTCAGAACACAAGCCAAAGAAAATGAGTGTTATCGATCGTTTCCATACTTCATTCAACGCTGCTTACGATTCATTGTTGAAGAGTTACAAGAAACGTGTTGTATTCTTTATCCATAAGAAATGGTTATCATTAGGTTTGGTAGCTGCTTCTATTGTTTTGCTTGTATTCTTTATGAAGATCACTCCTACAGGTATGGTTCCTAATGAAGATACGGGTACTATCATGGGTGCTGTAACTTTACCTCCTGGAACATCTCAGGAACGTGCAATGGAAGTTTTGGCTAAAGTAGATAGCTTGGTTGCAGCCGAACCTGCTGTTGAATCTCGTACTATTATTTCCGGATATAGCTTCATTGGTGGTCAGGGACCTTCTTACGGTTCTGTCATTATCAAGTTGAAAGACTGGGAAGAACGTTCCATGATGCAGAACTCCGACATTATTTACGCTACCTTGTTCATGCGTGCGCAGAAAGTCATCAAGGATGCACAGGTATTGTTCTTTGCTCCTCCTATGATTCCGGGTTATTCTATTTCAAGTGATATCGAGTTGAATATGCAGGATAAGACCGGTGGTAGCCTGGATCACTTCTTTGAAGTCGTAAACAGTTATACCGCTGCCCTGGAAGTACGTCCTGAAATTAACTCAGCAAAAACAACATTTAACCCTAGCTTCCCGCAGTATCAACTGGATATCGATGCCGCAGCTTGTAAGAAAGCAGGTATCAGCCCGAGCGATATTCTTTCTACTATGCAGGGATACTTCGGAGGTTTATATGCATCAAACTTCAACCGTTTCGGTAAGATGTACCGTGTAATGATTCAGGCTGAGCCGGATGCTACTAAAAACATGGAATCTCTGAACAGCATCAAAGTTCGTAGTGGTAACGAAATGGCTCCTATTACACAGTTTGTCAGCATGAAGAAAGTGTATGGTCCGGATATCATCAACCGTTTCAACCTGTATACTTCTATGAAAGTCATGGTTGCTCCGGCTTCAGGATACACTTCAGGTCAGGCATTGCAGGCTATTGCCGAAGTTGCTAAGGAAAACTTACCTACTGGATTTGGTTATGAATTAGGAGGTATGGCACGTGAAGAGGCATCTACAAGTGGTAGTACAACAGGTATTATCTTCGTGTTGTGTTTTGTATTCGTTTACTTGTTGCTGAGTGCTCAGTACGAAAGTTATATTCTTCCGTTGGCTGTATTGCTTTCAGTTCCGTTCGGTTTGATGGGTAGCTTTATTTTCGTTAACGGATTCGGTGCATTAGGAAATATACCAGCATTGAAGATGATTCTGGGAACTATGTCAAATGACATCTACATGCAGATTGCATTGATTATGTTGATGGGTCTGTTGGCTAAGAATGCAATTTTGATTGTAGAGTTTGCCCTCGACCGTCGTAAGCAAGGTATGAGTATTTCCTGGGCAGCTGTGCAGGGTGCGGCAGCTCGTTTGCGACCGATCTTGATGACCTCTTTGGCTATGATTGTCGGATTGCTTCCGTTGATGTTTGCGTTTGGCGTAGGTGCTCACGGTAACCGTACTCTGGGTTCTTCAGCTATCGGTGGTATGTTGATTGGTATGATTCTGCAAATCTTCATTGTTCCGGTACTGTTTGTTATATTCCAATGGCTACAGGAGAAGATTAAGCCGATGGAATGGGATAGCCTTGACGAAAGTGAAGTAGAGGCTGAAATCGAACAATATTCTCCTACTGCTAAAACTCATAAATGATAAAGACGATAATGAAAAAACAAATATTAGGTGCGATGTGTCTGGCTGCCATGATGAGCAGTTGTCACATCTATAAAGCTTACGATCGTCCGGAATCGATAGATGCCTCAGGCATCTATCGTGACCCGGCGTCGGCTACCGATACGTTGGTTGCCGATACTTCAAATATGGGAAACTTGCCATGGAAAGAAGTCTTTCGCGATGCAAAATTGCAGGCTTTAATTGAAGAAGGATTGGCAAACAATGTAGATATGCAGGCTGCAGCTCTTCGTGTACAGGAAGCAAAAGTGATGCTGACTGCTGCAAAACTGTCGTATCTGCCTTCTATAAACTTGGCTCCTCAAGGAACAACAACTAGTATGGGAGGAGGAAGTTATGTAAAAGCTTATCAACTTCCAGCTGTTGCAAGTTGGGAAATCGATTTGTTTGGCAAGATTCTCAATACAAAACGTGGACAGAAAGTTGCTTATGAACAAAGCAAGTATGCGGAACAGGCAGTACGTTCACAGATTATCTGTGGCATAGCCAATATCTATTATTCGTTGCTGATGCTCGACCGTCAGGTGGAAATTACAACAGAAACTGCTGCCATCTACAAAGAAAATGTACGTGTAATGGAAGCTATGAAAGTGGCTGGTATGACAACCGAAGCGGGAGTTGCACAGATGCGTGCTGCTAGTCATCAGGTAGAAGCTTCGCTGATGGATTTGAAACGTCAGGTACGCGAAACAGAAAACTCTCTGGCTGTATTACTGGCTAAAGCTCCGCAAACTATCGACCGTAATACTCTGGACGAACAGGTGATGCCTGAAGAATTGACTGCCGGTGTACCATTGCAGTTGCTGGAAAATCGTCCTGATGTAAAGATGGCAGAAATGACATTGGCAGCAGCTTATTATACCACGAATTCTGCCCGTGCAGCATTCTATCCAGGTTTGAACATAACAGGAACAGCCGGATGGACAAACGGTTCAGGTATATCTGTAGTTAATCCGGGTGAATTTATGTTGCAGGCACTGGCTTCATTGGCTCAACCTATATTCAATAATGGCAAACTGGTAGCCAATTTGAAAGTTTCTAAGGCAGAAGAAAAAATTGCCAAGATGAACTATCAGCAGACGATATTGGAAGCTGGTAAGGAAGTAAGTGATGCATTGTTCTTATATGATACACAGAACAAGAAACTTATAGAAGACCGTGGACAGGTAGAACAGTTGGATAAAGCTGTTACTTATACCAAAGCTTTGTTCCAGAGTGGAGCAGCCACTTATCTGGAAATTCTGACAGCACAGCAGAATTTGCTGAGTGCACAGCTGAGCGAGGTTTCTGATAATTTCCAGCGTATGCAAGCTGTTATAAACTTGTATAGTGCTTTGGGAGGAGGAAGAGAATAATTAACCTTAAATATGAAAGAAACTATGATTAGTCCTTTAGCTTACGTTGACCCGTCTGCCAAGATTGGGAAAAACGTTACGGTACATCCGTTTGCTTATATCGACAAAAATGTCGAGATAGGCGACGATAATGTGATTATGCCTTATGCCAGCTTGATGAGTGGTACTCGCATGGGAAATGGCAATAAAGTGTATCAGGGAGCTGTTGTTGCTGCAGTTCCACAGGATTTTGCTTATACAGGTGAAGATACATTAGCCTATATTGGCAATAATAATGTAATCCGTGAAAATGCTCTGATTATTCGTGGTACACATGCCGGACATGCTACAAGCGTTGGCGATGGAAACTTCATTATGACAGGTGCACGTCTGTCACATGATGTTGAAGTTGGAAATCATTGTATTATCGGAAATGGCTCGCAGGTATCTGGTAATTGTATTATCCAGGACTGTGCGATTCTTACATCCAATGTGCTGATGCAGGGTAACACACGTTTGGGAAGTTACTCTCTGGTACAGGGAGGATGCCGTTTTATCAAAGATATTCCTCCTTATATCGTGGCAGCTCACGAACCTATTGCTTTTTACAGCATAAATACGAAAGTGCTCGAGCTTGCAGGTTTCTCTGAAACTCTGATTAAACATATTGCTCAGGCATATCGTATTCTGTATAAGGCAAATACTTCTCAGCACGATGCATTGCTTCGTATTCAGGAACAAGTTCCTAATAGTCCGGAAATCGAACGGATTATAGAGTTTGTAAAAACATCGAAGTTAGGCATTATTCATTAATTGTATTTTATGGCAGGCGTAAAGAGAAATAAGTGTGACAGAGCAGAGCTGATGAAACGAGTAATACTGGAAGCTTCCCGTGCTTTTGCCAAATCTGGCATCAAGAATGTTCATATGGACAGTCTTGCGTGCGCACTTTCTATATCCAAACGGACTCTTTACGAGCTATTCTGCGATAAAGAACAGCTTTTGCTGGAAGTGTTTGCCATGCACCAGCAAGAGATGAGTACATACATTAGCGAAGTTGCTTCCAGAGCTGAGAATGCTCTGGAAGTAATCTTTGCTTTTTATAAGCGTAAGTTGAATGAGTTGGGACAGATAAATCCGCTTTTCTTCCGCGATTTACGTAAATATCCTAATGTGTTGACATATATACGCGAACATCAGAAATTGAACGATGCAGCGGCATTGGTACATTTCCAAAAGGGAGTAGAAGAAGGCATATTCCGTGATGATATAAATTTTGCCATTATTAATCAGGCAATGTCGATGCAGATGGAAATGCTGATATATTCGGATATAACAGAAAATTACCCTATTTCAGAAATCTATAGTGAAGTTACTTTCCTGCATATGAGAGGAATTACTACCCCGAAAGGTATGCAGATGGTAGATGCTTTTTTGCAGTCTGTAAAAGAAAAGCCTTGATAATACCCCCTATATTCTTCAAAAAACCTCTATCTTTGCAGCTGTTTGCAAAGAATCATCGATGAAGAATAAAATAACAATAACTTTTGTCTTTACATTACTGGTAGTCTGCGGACTATTGGCACTCTATTATTTGCCTCCTGTAAATTTTAACGGGAGTCCTTTGCGTAAGGTCGATTTATTATCCGACTTACGTCCTGATCCTGTAATCGAAGAAGTTTCCGATACCGATTCCATACCTTTGCCTGTTGTGGCAAAGCCTATATTTGTTGATACCTGTAAGGCTGGTATGACCTGTATAGAAGACTATGCAGATTCTTTAGAGTTGGGAATGGGAGCTTTCTATGAAGCTTTGGAGAATCGTGCTTCACTCAATCGTCCCGTTCGTATCGCTTATTTTGGTGATTCCTTTATAGAAGGTGATATATTGACAGCCGATTTACGTACTCTGTTCCAGCAGAAGTTTGGAGGAAGAGGTGTAGGATACGTGCCTGTAACTTCCCGTATTGCTGGATTCCGTCCCACTGTAAAACACACTTTCAGCGGGTGGGAGAGTCATGCTATAACCGATTCCGTTGCCTTTCATCGTTCCATGCAAGATATATCCAATCATTATTTTATCCCTCGTCAGGGAGCATCTGTCAGTCTGAAAGGTGGTAAAAATTATACTTCTTGTTTGGATACATGCGATATATCTTCTTTCTATTTCTTTTCGTCTGATTCCGTAAAACTGTCCGTACAAGTCAATGGAGGTGAGGATACAGAATACATTTTCCCCGGCGACAGTACGGGAATGCAGGTTGCCCAGGTAGAAGGTAGAATAGGAAATGTATCTTGGAACGTATTGCAGGCTGGAAAAAATACCCGGTGCTTTGCTGCTACAATGGATTCGAAAGAAGGAGTTATACTCGATAATTTCAGTACCCGAGGCAGTAGCGGACAGCAACTGGCCAGCATTCCTCTGTCTATCTTGAAAGCATACAACCGCTTGCGTACCTACGATCTGATTGTTTTGCAATATGGATTGAATGTCGCTTCCGAAAATGTATCGAACTATTCTTATTACACACACGAAATGGAGAAAGTTGTCAGACATCTGAAAGAAGCTTTTCCTGAAGCAGCTATTCTGATAATCGGAATCGGTGACAGAGAAAATAAAACAGAAACCGGAGAGTTGCGAACTATGCCTGGAGTAAAAAATCTCATCCGCTACCAGCAGGCTTTGGCTGCAAATACTCATGTTGCTTTTTGGAATATGTTCGAAGCGATGGGAGGGGAAGGAAGTATGGTAGAAATGGTAAACAGCAAACCGGCAATGGCAAATTATGACTATACGCATATTAATTTCCGAGGAGGAAAACATCTGGCAAAAATATTGTTCGAAGCGCTGATGTACGACAAGGAACAATACGAAAAGCGTAAGGCATATGAAAATTAATGCACTATGAAACAGCTGAATGTTCTGATTTTTTATCTGCTTAGTGCTCTGGGACTATTAGTTGTGAGGCCGGGGTATGCACAGGATGCTATACCTGTATGTCCAAAGCCGGATACACATTCATCCCCCGTCTATCCAAGCCGTGAGATGAAACAACTCATGCAGTTTGTTGCAGTAGACAGCCCGATGCCCGATGTTTTCAAGAATGTTACAGAAAACGAACTGACAGATCCTGCGGGCTCTTTATATCCTTTTTGGGAAAAGCTCGGAGAATTAGACCGTCCGTTACGTATTGTACATATAGGCGATTCACACGTCAGAGGTCATGTTTTTCCCTATGTAATGCGTTGCTGTCTGGAAGATGATTTTGGAGCAAAGGCAGTAGAGCATATTCCTGTATCGTACCAGACCTCTGGAATAGCAAAGGAAACAGGTTCGAACGGCATAGTATACCATATTCTTGGTGTAAACGGAGCAACCTGCCAGACTTATTCTACTCCGGAACGCATTCGTGAAATTGTAGATTTACATCCCGATCTGGTCATACTGTCATTCGGGACCAATGAGGCACACGCACGGCGTTATAATGCTTCAGAGCATACACAAGCTATGAGCCATCTGATAAATATGTTGAAGACAGCGTGTCCTGATGTTCATTTTCTCATGACAACTCCTCCGGGAGCATATGTCAGAAACGGGAGAAGAGGCAGAGTTATCAATCCACGTACACCGCTGGTTGTAGAAAACGAGTTGGAATTTGCCCGTGAACATGGCATTGCTATCTGGGATATGTACGACATTGTAGGCGGCCGGCAACGTGCCTGCCTTAACTGGAATGCAGCAAAAATGTATCAGCGCGATAAAATACATTTTACCCGCGAAGGATATACTTTACAAGGATTATTATTACATGAAGCATTTATAAAAGCATACAATAATTATGTGGCAACTAGATTGGACTAAACTGGCAGACATACTGACTTACGATCCCCGGCAGCCGATGATATTCAGCAGCGGACTGTTTCTGTTTCTTTTCCTCGGATTCAGCCTGATATACGCACTTTTGCAGAAACGTACTACGGCACGTCTGCTTTTTGTATCAGCTTTCTCTTATTATTTTTATTATAAGAGTAGCGGTGTCTATTTCTTTTTATTGGGAATCGTTTCTGTAAGCGACTATCTCTTGGCCGCTAGAATGGCACGTACCGAGACTCTTTGGAAACGTAAAATGCTGGTTGTAGTGAGCTTATGTATCAATTTAGGGCTGTTGTGCTATTTTAAGTATACTAACTTTTTCTATGAAATACTCTGTCCGTTGTGGAACGGTCATTATGAAGCTTTCGATATCTTCCTTCCCGTAGGAATATCTTTCTTTACGTTCCAGTCGCTCAGCTACACTATCGATGTATACCGCCGTGATTTGAAGCCACTCGACAGTCTGTTGGACTATGTGTTTTATGTTTCATTCTTTCCACAGCTTGTAGCAGGTCCCATCGTACGTGCCCGCGACTTTATTCCGCAAATCCGTCAGCCCCTGTTTGTTTCGAAAGAAATGTTCGGACAAGGAGTATTCTTTATTGTGAGCGGATTATTTAAGAAAGCCGTTATATCCGATTATATAAGTATAAACTTTGTAGAGCGTATTTTCGATAATCCCAGTCTGTATTCCGGTTTGGAGAACCTATTTGGTGTTTATGGCTATGCCTTACAGATATACTGCGACTTTTCCGGATACAGTGATATGGCAATCGGTATTGCTTTGCTGTTGGGCTTCCGTTTCCCGATAAACTTCGATTCACCCTACAAGTCGGACAGTGTAACCGATTTCTGGCATCGCTGGCATATATCTCTGTCCAGCTGGCTGCGTGACTACCTGTATATTTCGTTGGGAGGAAACCGGAAAGGCAAGATACGTACCTATATCAATCTTATTCTGACCATGCTTTTGGGAGGTCTGTGGCATGGAGCCTCATGGAATTTCATTATCTGGGGAGCACTTCACGGTGTAGCTCTGGCCGTGCATAAATTTATCCGCAGTCTGTTCCATCGCCCCAAGAACTACCGCAGTACCGGCTGGCGACGTGTTTTTGCTGTCATCATTACCTTCCATTTCGTATGTTTCTGCTGGATATTCTTCCGTAACACCGAATTCGAGGGTTCGGTATCGATGATTCGTCAGATATTCACTTCTTTCCATCCCGAACTGTTCGTGCAACTCGTAGAAGGATACTGGAAAGTATTCGTGCTGATGGGAATAGGATATGTGCTTCATTGGTGTCCGGATAGCTGGCAGAATGCATGTAGCCGTGGCATGACACGCATGCCGTTGGTAGGACAGGCATTGATTCTGATAGCCCTGATATTTCTGGTCATACAGGTAAAGAGCAGCGACATACAGCCGTTTATTTATTTCCAATTCTAGACTGAAAAATGGGGTGATTGAATTTTACTTTTATCGTATAATAACTCATGTATGTGAAGGGTGCAAAAGGGAAAAACAGAAGAAAACTTGTTTAAGAAAAAAATTGCTGATGTTTTTATAAAAACATCAGCAATTTTTTATAGAAATCTGTACGAAAGTTACAATTATTTGTACAGATTTTCAGTAGAATTTGCTGTCCTTTCTTATTTTGTAAATTTTACTTGTATCGGAATGCCAGTATATAATATACGCCAATCGATAAAACACATATTATCAATGAAATAACTTTTAAGATTGCTGCCCATTTATAATAGTCAGATAAAATGCCTGCAACCATAAACATTGTCAAAAAGATATTGAAGATACGTATGAGTTTAATGACCAGTATATATTGTTTGACAACATTATGTTTTCCAATGCGTACCGGAAAATTGATACAACGTACGGGGGCATAGGCCCCTCCAAACAATAAAGCAAATACTACTATACTGATGAATATTCCATATACTCCATAATCAGAGAGGATGTCTGTGTGGAAATAATTCCAGCATACTATTCCGATGCCAGAAAGCAGGCAGAGAGCTGCTGTGCCTTCCAATATCCTATCTGCGATAGATGGATGATAATGTATTTCAGGAGTGTTTTTTCCGGAAAACGGACCTAAATTGATGGTGAACATATTATTCTTCTTTTGTATCAGTTTTCTTTAATCTTCCGCTTTTGCGTAATGCTTCGTTGATTATCCACTGAAGTTGCCCATTGGTACTGCGAAATTCATCCGCAGCCCATTTTTCGATAGCTTCCATCGTTGCGGCATCTACACGTAGAACGAAACTTTTAGTCGTATTCTCTTTTTTTGCCATTGGCCGTTTTCTTGATTAATGATTCAGCGTTCCTGTGTTCACAACCGGCTGGGCGGCTTCGTCGGCACAGAGCACAACAAGCAAGTTACTTACCATAGCAGCTTTTTTATCTTCATCCAGCTCTACGATATCTTCCTGAGAAAGCTTGTCGAGTGCCATGTGCACCATTGATACGGCTCCTTCTACGATTTTTTCGCGTGCGCTGATAATAGCAGAAGCTTGCTGACGACGTAGCATGACGGCAGCGATTTCCGGTGCGTATGCCAGATAATTGATACGTGCCTCTACGACTTCAATGCCGGCCATAGCCAGACGTTCGTTCAGCTTTTGTTCCAGTTGTTCATTGATTTCTTCTCCTCCCGAACGTAGAGTAAGTTCATCGGTTCCCGCTTCATTGTCATCGTAGGCATATTGTCCGGCTACTTGTCTAAGAGCTGCATCACTCTGTATTTTCACAAAGTTCTCGAAAGCATTCATACGATTGGCTACAGCATTTCCAACACTGATTTCTTTGCCGTTACCAGAAGAGGTCGTATCGCTCGCCATAGTTTGTGAATCGATCTCGAACATGGCTTTGTATGTATCTTTCAGTTTCCATACCAGTACCAGACCGATAAGAATCGGATTTCCTATTTTATCGTTTACCTTGATCGGTTCTACATCAAGGTTACGGGCACGTAAGGATAATTTTTTCTTGTTCATGAAAGGATTTACCCAAAAGAATCCTGTCTCTTTGAAAGTTCCTTTATATTTCCCGAAAAAGACCATGATACGCGCTTCATTAGGTTCCAGTTGCATATAACCACCAAATAAAATAAACCAGATAAGCAAGAGTACTCCACCCAATATGAAGAATGGAGTTGTCATTTGCATAAAGCAGCAAATAATGATGCCTGAGATCAATAACAGGTGCATAGCCAGCATGAGAAATCCGTTAGCTTTAAATCCTCTGAAATTTAATTCTTTTGTTTCCATAAACTCATATTTAATTGATATTATATTGATATCACAAATTTATGGATAAAGAATAAATAAAACAACACGAGAGAGGATGTTGTTTAGCATCCTCTCTCGTGTTGTTTTATTGAAATGCAGATTATTCTGCCATGCGTGTATATGTATATTTATCATAGAAACTACCGTATTCGTCTGCTCCTGTTGTTTCGATAACAAGTCTGTCTGAAGAGGCTTCAAGTATTTTTGCGGTAGATACATCGACTCCCTCCATGTTTTCCGGAATCATATTGTTTCCTTCCAGGTAGAAGTTTTCACTATCGTATTGACGCCAAGTACCACTATAGTATTCATAGTGAGTTACAGTGTATTTATTACCGTCTGTTTTTTCTATAGTAATTTTTTCGCAGTCATCTGTAGGTTCAAAAGGATTGAAGTTTTCATTATAAGGAATTTTTTCACCTTCATAATAGTAATATCCGTTAACGGCAGTCATACCCCATACTCCTTCTAACTGATTTACTTCGATAGCTTCATCGTCTTTAGAACATGATGAAAAACAAAAAACACTGATCAGGAGTGTTGCTAAAAACAAAATCTTTTTCATTGGATTAATTTTATTAAATTTTTATTTTTATTAAAAGTATATAAAGTTAGGAAAATACACAATACAGTTTTTATGGTTCTATGACTGTATTGATTTTTATTGTATATATGAGGTGTAAATTTAGGATTATCAGGGTATCCTTTTATAAAAAAACTCCTGCCATTTTGAAAAACAGCAGGAGTAATTTCATTAATTATATTTACAAAATAAATTAAAAATCATCAGCAGGGAAACCTGTGCGGCGGAATCCTGAAACTTTATAAGTCAGTCCGTCTGGGTCATCATCATTGAAATAAATTATTGATCATGACTGGAGTATAGAAATGTAAAAGGTTGATAAAAGAA
This sequence comes from Phocaeicola sp., assembly GCF_057861905.1. Taxonomy (NCBI): domain Bacteria; kingdom Pseudomonadati; phylum Bacteroidota; class Bacteroidia; order Bacteroidales; family Bacteroidaceae; genus Phocaeicola; species Phocaeicola sp. Next base: position 47,493 of record NZ_DBMACV010000019.1, read on the forward strand.
AAGGAGAATGTGGAAACATTCTCCTTTGTACTTTTAGAAATATTACTTCAATGAAGTTATTGTATAGCTTTCTTCGTATATACCAAAGCTACCTGCACTCACTAAGAACTCAAAAGGAAAAGTAAAGGTTTGGCTTGCTTCATCATAGGTTGCCTCTTCTGCAAGCGAAGCTGTAATAGCGCCATAAGTTGCATCGTTTATACCTGTAGCAATTGATGTTGACTGCAAAGTTACTTTATCACCTTCCCATGAGAAAATAATACTACCTGTTCCTGTACCCCAATATGATTTTAAGCGATACATATTCAAAATGGCTGAATATTCCATTTCCTGGTCTGTTTCTATCGGATTCTCATCCGGACTCATGATATAATCAGAAAATTTACCGTCAGCATAAGGTATGTAGTCTTCTTTTACAATATTCAGTTCCAAACGAGGATAATATTCTGACTGTGTATAAGCCTGAGTATATGCCGGATCAATGACAAGAGTCATCGGATAAAACTCGAACACTTCCATGCCATTACCTATTTTAATGGTAATGGTCTTGCTGCTTTCTCCTTGTGCAAAATCTACTTGTGTCGGAGCTTCAAACATATCAGAATAGACACTTGTCATTTTCAGGGGAACTGATAATGCGTTATCCGTTTGGTTTCTTCCTACTGTAACTGTAAATTCTGCATCATTTGGTCCTAAAGCAACTTCAGCGTTGGTTGGTGATTCGAAGTATACGTTTATACCGCTTGCATTGCTTGCCTCTCCTGGAGTATAATCATCATCACTACATCCACTCAGGAAAGCAGCTGTAAAGATTGCTCCAGAAAATAATATTTTATTTAAGATTTTCATAATAGTCTTATTTTTAGAATTATATTAGTTAGTCGGTAACTCCGTCTTTCAAGTTTGGATTTTGTAAAGATATGGGTTTTGTTCCTCCTGCATTATTTACAATTCCTGCATTGTTATTTGATTCTTTTTGTGGAATACGGAGCAAAAGATATGGATCATTAGCTTCTATATTAAAACAAAAAGCATCAGGCCAATTTCCTTTATCTGTTCCATGAAAACGTACGACAGGTTTATTTAAACGCATGATATCTGCCATAGCAAAACCTTCTCCCCATAACTCAATACGGCGCTGTTTCCATATTTCATCTTGTAAAGCTTCTTTGGTTGAGGCTGTACAAGTATAGCTTGGATCACGATAATTTTTAACAAATGCTTCAAGCTTGGATTTGGCTTCTCCTTCTTGGTTACTCATGGCAAGACCTTCTGCTTCGATCAGCATCATTTCTTCTACACGCATGATACACCAGTCGCAGTCATTTGTAGCACTTCCTATACCACTTTTCATACCGAACTTTACATTTGTATAAGGCACATAAGCCTTTTTAACGTCAGTAATTGTATATGTAGGAATGTCCTGTCCACTAGCTTCCCCCAAAACTTGTCCGTTCAGAAGGTCAGAATGCAGATCTTCGTCTACCCACCATTGCTTACGGATGTCTGTTTCCGGTATTACATTGTACAATAATGTATTGATACGTTTATATACACCTACTGCAGCAGCATATGATGCACCAGAGAATGATCCTAAGTGTGATGGCCATGAAGGATTGCCACCATTTTTGGTTACATCGCTTGCTGTAATACTAATTCCCCACATCCAATTATGGTCATTCAGATTGTAAAAAGCAGGTTGAGAAACCTCTTCGCGGCTATATGGGGTATAACCTTCCATTGCTTTAGATGCATCATTAGCTGCTTCTGCCCAATTTCCCATATATAGGTTAGCACGAGCACGAAGTCCATATGCCACTTGCTTGTCTATACGAGTCTTGTCACCTTTACGATCATAATTTTCTAATTTGTCTATAGCATCGTTCAGGTCATTCATAATTTGTGTATAGATTTGTTCTACGGTAGCACGCGGATTATTGTTGAATTCTGTAGTTGCTTCAGTAACCAAGGGAACACAAGGCAAATCTTTGCTACTTGCGTAATTGAACTGATAATAAGGAGCTAAACATAGATAATCGAAAGCACGTACAGCTTTTGCTTCACCTATATATTGTTTTAACTTCTCGTCCTCTGTATTTTGATCAACAGATGCCAGTATATCGTTTGCCAGTTTTAACTGATTATAAAAATAGCTATAACG